>JASGMP010000021.1 GCA_030156395.1 Fidelibacterota bacterium | reverse complement strand
TTGTCAAACAGAAACTAGAGGAGAAATTCAAAAAATGAATCCACTTGAACACATCAGAAAACGTGCCATAGAAGAAACCGATATTCATCTTGTACTTCCTGAAGGGAATGATCCCCGTGTTTTACAGGCAGCTATTACCATTGAAACAGAGCATATTGCACGTGTGACTGTTTTGGGAGATGAAGATCAGATTTTAAAAACGGCATCTGATGCCGGTATCCAACCCAATGCTTTGCAGATGATCAATCCCCTGAATAGTGAGTATCTTGAAGATTTCGGCCGGGAATATTATGAACTTCGAAAGAAAAAAGGAATTAGCACAGACGTTGCATTGGATACAGTGAAAGATACAACATTTTTTGGAGCCATGATGTTACGGAAAAACCTGGCAGATGCCTGTATCAGCGGAGCGGCCAATGCCACATCCCATGTAGTCAGAGCGGCTGTTACCGTTGTGAAAACAAAACCCGGAATTTCCATTATGTCCAGCGATTTTCTTATGTTTTCGCCGCAGGGCGATAAAATTTTTTCCTTCGCAGATTGTGCTGTGAATCCCGATCCGAACAGCGAGCAGCTGGCAGATATTGCGTATGCCACTGCCATGACCCATCAACAGATTTTTCATGTAGAACCTATTGTTTCTCTTTTAAGTTTTTCCACTAAAGGCAGTGCAGCTCACGATCTGGTGTACAAAGTGGAACGAGCCTTGAAAATTGCCCAGCAAAAATATCCCGATTTGAAAATTGACGGTGAACTTCAACTGGATGCATCCATAGTCCCGGAAATTGGAGAAAAAAAAGCACCGGGAAGTCCTGTGGCCGGTCATGCGAATGTCCTGATTTTCCCCGATCTCAATGCGGGAAATATTGGTTATAAATTGGTTCAGCGCCTGGCAGGCTATGAAGCGGTCGGTCCGGTTCTCCAGGGACTGAAAAAACCCATGCATGATCTGTCCAGAGGCTGCAGTGTGGAAGATATTGTTAATCTGGCAGCTGTTACAGCGCTTCAGACTTTAAGCAGAGGTGAATGATGCCCACGTATCGTTATCAGTGCGAAAAATGCGGGAAAATTTCTGAAGTATTTCAGAAAATGAGCGATCCTCCTTTAAAACGGTGTCAGTATTGCGGTGGAAATCTTGTCAGGTTGTTGTCACCTGGTGCAGGTTTTATCCTGAAAGGAGAAGGCTTTTATGTGAATGATTACAAGAAAAAATTACATTCCCCGCAAGTGGATAAAGAAACGCCGAAGAATGATACAAAAAAAAATGCGACATCCTGAACGGATTATAAAAAATGAATTTTGTTGATTTTACTGAAATTCAGGTTCAAGCCGGTAAGGGGGGTGACGGATGTATTAGTTTCCGCCGGGAAAAATATATCCCGAAGGGAGGACCTGACGGTGGAGATGGTGGAAACGGCGGTCACGTCATTGTCCGTGCGACAACACAGCTCCATACTCTTCAGGATATCCGGTACCATAATAAATACCATGCCGGCAACGGAAAGCCGGGGCAGGGAAATAACCGGTCGGGGCCGAAAGGCAAGTCTGTTGTGATTCGTGTGCCCGTTGGGACACTGGTAAGAGATGCTGAAAACTATGAACTTATTGCCGATCTTGTTGAAGAAGGGCAGGAAGTGATTATTGCCCGGGGTGGCAGCGGGGGGTGGGGTAATCAGCATTTTGCATCCTCCGTGAACAGAGTCCCCAGACATGCCAATCCCGGAACAGCCGGGGAATTTAAAAAAATTCAGCTTGAACTGAAAGTGTTGGCAGATGTGGGACTGGTAGGATTTCCCAATGCCGGAAAAAGCACCCTTTTGTCCGTTCTCTCTGCCGCAAAACCGAAAATCGCCGATTATCCCTTTACCACTCTCGCCCCCAATCTGGGCATCGTTAAATATGGAGAGTATCAATCATTTGTCATGGCCGATATTCCGGGACTCATTCGCGGAGCACATAACGGGAAGGGATTGGGGGACCGCTTTTTAAAACATATTGAAAGAACCCGGGTTCTTGTCTTTTTGATGGATATCCACGATGAAAACCCAACAGAAAGCTATCAGACCCTTCTCGATGAATTGAAGGCCTTTGACCCCCAATTGCTGGAGAAAAAACGGATAGTGGTTTTTTCCAAGTGTGATCATGAAACGGAAGAAAAAATGGCAGCCGAAAAACGCTTTCTGAAGGATATGTTCACCATTTCAGCCGTCACAAAACGGAATTTAAATACCCTCATCCATCAGATAGACAATATATTGCAATAGTATAATAATAATATATAAATAACACTGAATTATTTTTTAATTGAAACATTCATTTCTTAGATTTCTGCATGTTTGATCCTCAAAGTATTCTAAAGGTTATGTGCGTGGAAGGGATGGGTCCGCGCCTTTTTCGAACACTTCTGGAGCGCTGTAAAACACCCGAGGCGATTCTTGTGCATCTGGAAAGTGGAGACAATACACTGCCAGCTCAACTTGTGCAATCCGTCCGGAAAAGAAATCATGAAAAATTTTTTGAGATGCATCAACGCTGGGTGAAAAAGAGTGGAGCCCGAATCATCTCTTATGAGGATCCAATATATCCTGATATTTTAAAGCATATTTATGATCCGCCGCCTGTACTGACCTATACGGGTGAATGGGATTTGTCAGACCGGAATGCTCTTGCCATTGTAGGGACCCGCCATCCGGATATGTATGGCAAGCGGATAACCCGGGAATTGGCTCAAGCTGCCGTGGATTTGAACATCACAGTGGTCAGTGGATTGGCAAAAGGTGTGGATTCCATTGCCCATTATACAGCTGTCCGTGCCCAAAAGAGGACCCTTGCCGTTTTAGGGACACCACCTCATATTATTTACCCTGCTGAGAATAAGGCTTTAGCCCGTCAGATTTCGCAAAATGGAGTTGTGTTGTCGGAATTTATCGTGGGACATAAAACCACACCAGGGTGTTTTGTCCGGAGAAACCGCTTGATCAGTGGATTGTGCAGAGGGGTGATTGTAACCCAGGCCGGTGATTCCAGTGGTGCCCTTGCCACTGCCTATAGTGCCAATGAACAAAACCGCGAGGTCTTTGCCGTCCCGGGGAATGTGTTGTCCGGCCATCACGAAGGTTGCCACCGGCTGATTAAGAGCGGAGCTAAACTGGTGGAAAAATTCGAGGACATTCTTGATGAACTCCCCGTCCTGAAATCCAAAGTATCCCAAATGAATCTCCTGGTGGAAGCAGCGGAAATGAAAGATATGACAGAAACAGGAAAGGCGATCATGGATTGTTTAAACCGTGAGCCGGTGCATGTGGATCAAATTTTGGAAAAAACACAGCTCGATCATGGAAAATTGATGAGTGTACTTCTCCAATTGGAATTAAAAGGATATATTCAACAGTTACCGGGTAAATTCTATATCCGGAAAATATAGGGAAGAGATGTCATGATTTCACGACATAAAACCCATCTTGTACAGGTGGGTAATGTGGGGGTTGGTGGAGATGCCCCCATTTCGGTTCAGAGTATGGTGAATACCCTGACCACGGATATTGACCAAACGGTTTCACAGATACATCGCCTTGAAGAAGCAGGATGTTCCATTGTGCGGGTAACGGTCCCTGACAAAGCCTCTGCAAAGGCTTTGCCGGCGATTTTGAAACGCATTTCCATCCCATTGGTGGCTGATATCCATTTCGATTATCATTTGGCTTTGATGGCGGTGGATGCAGGTGTACAAAAAATCCGGATCAATCCGGGAAATATTGGTAGTGGCGAACGGATCCGGGAAGTATTAAGGGCTTGTGAATCGGCAAAAATTCCTATTCGGATTGGTGTAAATTCGGGATCCCTCGAGCGGGAAATTATGGAAAAATACGGAGAACCTACAGCTCAGGGAATGGTTGAAAGTGGTGAGAAACACCTGAGGATTTGTTATGACTATGGATTTGAGGATGTGATCGTTGCTTTGAAATCATCTAATGTTTCCATGATGATTGAAGCGAACCGTTTATTTGCCGGGAAATATGATGTCCCCCTCCATCTGGGGGTTACGGAAGCAGGCCCGAAAGATAGTGGAACCATAAAATCAGCTGTTGGCATAGGGACTCTTTTGGCAGAAGGAATTGGAGATACGTTGAGAGTATCTCTCTCCTCAGATCCGCTGGATGAAGTAAAAGTCGGGTATCAAATATTAAAAGCACTGGGATTTCAACGGCAGGGTGTGAATCTTATCAGTTGTCCAACCTGTGGCCGGATGAGTTTTGATCTTGTTCGCATTGCTTCTGAAATAGAAGCCCGTACCTCACATATAAAAGAGGCAATAAAGGTGGCCATCATGGGCTGTGTGGTAAATGGCCCCGGGGAAGCCCGGGAAGCAGATATCGGAATAGCAGGTCTGGACAAGGGTAAGGCAAGGCTCTATATTCATGGGGTTGCAAAGGATATCATTGCAGAAAAGGATATTATTCCCCGTGTATTGAATGAGATTGATCAGTTGATCAAGGATGATATGCGCTGACGCACTTCGTATTCAATGCGGAGTGCTTTTTCTTCATCTCCGGTATGACGATATATGTCGGATAATTTAACAAGCTGTCGTAAGGTGTTGCTGTGGGTTTTTCCCCATAGTGCCTCACTGGTATTTGCTGCAAGAATTTGGTAACTCACAGCCTTAAGGGGTTCATTCAATATCAGACTTAATTCTGATAATCCACTGTAAATTTTTTCCAGTTCCGGTGTATACACACCGGTAGACGGATCCAGGAGATTTAGCGCTGCTTCGTAGTAATTTCGGGCGGTGAGTACCGCTTTTTGTCCCCGCATATTCCGGGCGGCGATCATGAGGAGTCTTGCTTCTTTCTGTTTGGAAACATCGTGTCTGTTGCCGGCAATTGCTAATCCCAACTCAGCAGTCTGACGGCCTAAATGATAATTTCCCAAATGATAGTAGACAGTAGAGAGCAGATACAGGGGATCTACCAAACGAGGTGAGGTGCTTCCGTAATGATTTTCCAGGATTCTGACCGCCCATTGTATATAGATGAGGGCACTTTCATATTTTTCGTAAGCCGTGTAATATACAGCCTGATCAAAATAAAGTTGTCCCAGTTTTTCCGGGGTAATTTGATTAGGATGCCCGTGGGTTTTTAGGTATTCCAGCAATTCAGAATTGATGGCAAGGGCGCCCCGGATGTCGTTCAGCCGATGTAAAAAATGGCTGTAATCCCTGTAAATAGTATATGTCTGTTGGATATCCGCCTGGTCCTGATCCCGAATCGTGGAAAGACATCGGGTGTAAAAATGATCGGCTGTTTCATGCTTTTGTAATTGATCATTGATGGAAGCCAGCAGATAGAGGGATTGCAAAATTCTGTAGTGATCCACATCTTCAAAATGTCGTGCAGCGTTTAGAGATACTGATGCATGCCGCAATGCTTCCTGGTACCGGTTTTGACGATATAACATCTGTCCACGTGCGTAGGATTCATCCCACGATTCGCGATTGTTACATCCGAACATCAGAAAAAAAAGAAAAATAAAGACAAATCCACGTATTAAACCAGGATATTTGTTTACCAATCTATTGCTCCATGAAAGCATAACTCTGAAAGGATTACAGATATGGGTGGCATTCTCAGGTAAAGGCAGAATCCGGGAAGTTGATGTTTTATGAGCCATGGCGTTCGTTTATGTGTATATAGTTTAAAGCAGGCTTTTTTGCTGTTATATTTTAATCAATTTATTTACATTCATCACTATGAAAAACGAAGGTAAAAAACCGGAAATATTTGAACGGATGGGGCTAACCCGGAAAAACCTGTTTATTTTTGCTGCAGGTATTATCAGCATCCTTTTGGGTTATTTTTCTCTGGCCATTGGTAAGACCAATGACGTATGGTCTTTGACGATCGGTCCAATATTGCTGGTTCTGGGATATGTGGTGCTTTTGCCCATTGCTCTTGCCTATAAAGATAAGAAAAGCCACCTTCCGCAAAAATAACGTCTTTCAGAAAGGAATCCGTACCGATTTTTCCTGCGGGTTTTTTTGTATTATCCTTTTTATGAGAATCGGTTGGGTGAATCTGAGTTTATCAAAGCGTTCGGGTTACCGAAGCAGGATAGAACAGGAAACTGAAAATTCATGCCGCAATCACTTCAAAAAAAGGCCATATTGTTTGATTTCGACGGGGTTGTCGTCAATTCCGAACGGATATATGAAATATATACCCGGGAGCGTTTTTTACAGTATGGGATCCACATCCCTCCTTCAGAATGGTCACTCTTCAAAGGAATTAGTACAGATGTCTTTTTTAAGCTGGTAAAAAGTCGTTTCATTCCGGATATTGATATCCGGGAACTCAGGGAGGAATGGAAGATCGGTTTGCGGGAAATGATGCAAAAAAAATTGGCGTATACACCTTATTTTTGTCATTTTTATCAGAAAATTTCTTCCTATTTTAAAACGGCTTTAGTTACGTCTTCCCCACGGGAAATGGTAGACTGGATTTTTCAGAATACACAGATTGAAAATGTCTTTTCTATCATCGTGACCTCAGATGATGTGAAAAATACAAAACCCCATGCGGAACCTTATTTGAAAGCATCTGAAAAACTTGGTGTGGCCATTCAGGATTGTATTGTGATTGAAGATAGCCTAAGGGGAATTAAAAGCGGTAAAGAATCCGGTGCTTTTGTGATTGCCATTACCACAACCCATTCCCGTCAGGAAATGAAAGATGCCGATTGGGTAATTGATTCATGGAACGAACTGAGTTTGGAAAAATTATGGACTATATGACAGATCAGACCATTGTGCTGGCAGGTGATCTTGTGACCCTGACAAATCCTGAAGACAGTCATGCTTCTTTTTTTTATGAGCTTGCCTCGGATGAGCAACTGCGTGACTACAGTTCTGATGAACCTTTTCGCAAACAACAGCCGGAAGAATTCATCTATTATTATTTAACACGGCTCATGCCGGCAACAAAGTACTATTTACCTTTTGTTATACTGGACAAAGACACGAGCCAGCCTGTGGGACAGATTCATGCCGGTCGGATCGATCAGGACAATCAGAATTGCATGGTTGGATTTGAAATTCATCCCAGGTTTCAACAACGCGGATATGGAACCGATGCGCTAGAAACTCTTCTGGATTATCTTTTTTTTGATATAAAACTCCACCGGGTTGGAGCTGAAGTGTATGAATACAACCAAGCCAGCCAGAAGGTATTAAAAAAACTCGGATTTTCCCAGGAAGGCAGACTAACGGAATGGCTCTACAGAAAGGGAAAATATTGGGATAAACTCCTTTATGGCATTCTGCGGAATGAATGGATAAATTCGATTGCTGATGAATCATAAACTGTCCAGATATCTATTTTCATTTGATCGCCGTTTATGGGTGCTCATGCTGGGCTGGTTTATCAGTTCCCTTGGATTTGGGGCGGTTGTTCCCTTTGTAAGTATCTATTTTCACACAGAACTGGGTGTCCCCATGAGCTTGATCGGCTCTTTTTTTCTGGTAGCTGCAGTTTTGCGGAGCAGTTCACAGATTATTGGGGGTGAGTTGTCGGATCGGATTGGAAGGCGCCGTTTACTGATTATTTCCCAGGCTAACCGGGCAGCAGTTTTTATTGCCACAGGCGTAGCAATTGCTCTTCAGGCAGGATTTTGGGTGATTGCCGGAATTTTATTGTTGAATTATTTGCTCTCATCCTATTTTCAGCCAGTAGCCAGTGCCATGATTGTGGATCTGGTTCCAAAAGAAAAGAGGGTGGAAGGGTATTCGGTGCTTCGGACCGCCGGCAATGCCGGCTGGGGGACAGGTCCTGCCATCGGAGGATTTCTGGCCTATTACGGATATGAATACCTTTTCTATTTTTGCGGAATCAGTGCATTGATTTCAGGCATCCTTATCTGGATGTTTGTCGGAGAAACCTTTCGAAAATCTGAAAATTCATCTTCTGAATCCTTCATGGCTTCTTTCAGTGTCCTTAAAAACAATCCAACGTTTAATGTCTTTATGATTTCTGCTTTGTTCCTTTTTTTGACCATGGGACAGCTGGTTTCCACACTGTCTGTTTACATGAGCAAAACCCTGGAATTCTCTTCCCGGAGCATTGGATGGGTTTATACCTATAACGCTTTGCTTGTGATTCTTTTCCAAATTCCCGTCAGCCGGATGATGCGGAAAATCAACATGTTCAAACTCATGATGATCTCCTCTTTTCTTTATTTCATCGCCTATGCCCTCATGGGCTGGGTACATACGTATTCTCTGATTCTGCTCATGATTACAATTATTACAAGCGGTGAAATTATTGGAATCCCAACGGGAAATACGATTGTCAGTTATATGTCCCCCGAAGGAAAACACGGCCGGTACCAGGGAATCTATAGCCTGGCAACTACACTCGGCTGGTCTGTCGGCCCTTTTATCGGCGGCGTGAGTATGGATTTACTCCCGGATCCCAGAGTTTTATGGTTTGTGCTATCCCTCTTCAGCTTTATGGCTATTTGGGGATTTTTATGGCTAAAACATCATGAAAAAGATTGTTGCAAATCTGCTGAACTGCTATAACATTTCAAATTTATGTTCCGGATCGCGAACCGTTAAAACCGGCACCGGTGATTTCCGAACCACTTTTTCTGCGGTGGATCCGAAAAGAATATGTGAAATACCTGTCAGTCCGTGGGTGGACATGATGATGATATCGAATTTCTCCTCTTTGGCACAGCGGATAATTTCTTCAAAAGACCGTCCATACCGGATTATCGGTGTCGCTTTGATTTTATCCGGGATTTTTTCACGAATGATTTTATCCAGGGATTCCTGCGTGTATTCCCGGGACTTTTTCTCCAATTCGGCGATATCATAACTTTCCCAAGTGAAATCTGTAGGTACGATAATAGGTTCAATGACATGTAAAAGACCGATTTCTGCCTTGAATTTATCGGCAAATTCTACGGCATAGATCAAGGCATAGCTGGCATAATCGGAAAAATCAGTCGTCAAAAGAATCTTTTTTATCTTCATGGTCATGTCCTCCTTTAAATTTATAATATTAATAATTTTCTTTTAAATCAATATAGAGTTCCCAAATAGAAAAACACCCCGGCGAAAAAGACCGGGGTGCTTTTGAGAACGAAATGAAAACCTCACTTTGTCAGAACTCACACATGTTTGTCCGCATAGTCAAAGCCTGTCTGAAATGCTTTTTGGTTGATGTCATGAAAGGCTTTGTTTTTCAGGATCCGGGGAAGTGCCCGGCGAATGTACTGATCACTCAGGATCTGTTTTTTTAGATAGGCAAAGATTCCCAGGATTATCATATTTGCTGCTTTTGTACTTCCCAGCTTGTCTGCCATTTCCGTTGCCGGCAAACCAATAACAGTTACATCATTCCGGGAGGGAGGTGTGTCTATCAGGCCGCTGTCGTATATGATTGTTCCACCACTCACCACATCATTTACAAATTTTTCCAGTGAGGGTTTATTCATAGCGATCAGGGTTGTGGGATTGGCAACCAGGGGTGCCCCAATTCGTTTGTCAGAAATTTTCACACTACAATTGGCTGTTCCACCCCGCATTTCCGGACCGTAACTTGGCAACCAGCTGACTTCATACTGGTGTCCCATGGCCACGTTGGCAATCACATATCCCAAACTCAAGAGTCCCTGACCGCCAAATCCGGCAATTTTCAGCTCCTCATGAAAACTGTTTTTTTTAGGCGTGGGAACAATGTCCTCTTTTTCGGATAAATGACTGAGACCCATCAATTTGTGGTAATCTTCAGGTGATGGTTTTTCCGATTTTATGATGATAGGTTCACGCTCTTCAATCACATCTTTGAACACCCCGGGGACAAAATATTTGGATAGAGCAGAATCGATCCAGTTTTTAGCTTCTTGGGGGGTCATTTTCCAGCCGGTGGGGCATCCTGAAAGAACTTCCACAAAGGAAAATCCTTTATGGTCAATTTGAGCCTTCAGGGCTTTTCGGACTGCCTTCCGGGTTTTTGTAATGTTTTTGGCATCGGTCAGCATACATCGTTCAACATAGACCGGTGCTTCAAGTGTGGCGATGATTTCTGACATCCGGATGGGGAATCCCTCACTGTGACTGTTTCTGCCGTAAGGTGTGGTCGTAGTTTTTTGTCCGATCAATGTGGTTGGTGCCATCTGTCCACCGGTCATGCCATAAATCGCGTTATTGACGAAAAAGACGGTGATAGCTTCACCCCGGTTTGCCGCCTGGATGATTTCATTGGCACCAATGGCTGCCAGATCACCGTCCCCCTGATACGAAATGAGAATAGAATCCGGATTAGCCCGTTTGTAACCGGTCCCAACCGCCGGACCCCGGCCATGGGCACTCTGAATATTACCCGTATCAAAATAGTAATAAGCAAAGACAGAACAGCCCACGGGACTTACAACTACCGTTTTATCCTGGATGCCAAAATCGGATACAGCCTCGGCGATTAGCTTATGGAGTATTCCATGTCCACAACCCGGACAATAGTGGGTTGCTTTTAATTCAGAATCCCCTTTACGGACAAACGTATCGTAAAAGGTCTCGGGCTTCTGCAAAACTTTATTGTGTTGAATGGTCATGATTGCCTCATATTTTTCATTATTTCCCCACTGATCTCCTTGATGGTTGGAAGATTGCCTCCCATCCTACCGTAATAGAACACCGGTTTTCGTCCGTTCACCGCTAGTCTCACATCATCCACCATCTGTCCGTTATTCAGTTCAAACACATTGAAAAAACGGACATTCTTTTTTGAGGCATAAACATCTATGATTTTCTTGGGGAAGGGGAAGAGGGTGATGGGACGGATCATTCCCACAGGAATGCCTTCCGCCCTCATTTCATCCACAACAGACTGAAGCAGGCGGCTTACAATTCCAAAGCCACACAAAAGAATTTCCGCATCTTCACTCCGGTACTCCTCACAGCGGACCTCTTTTTCTTCGATGATGGCATATTTTTTCTGAAGTTTTTGGTTATGGACTTCCAGACGATCCGGATCGAGTTCTATAGAAGAAATAAGATTCTCACGGGTTTCCGCTGTGGCTTTAACAGCCCAGTCTTTTTTGGGGAAGGACGTGACCGGCTGGGGAAATTCAACCGGTTCCATCATTTGTCCAATGGTCCCATCTGCCATGATCACTGTGGGATTCCTGTATTTATCAGCTAGCTCAAAGGCCAGCATGGTTAGGTCACACATTTCCTGGGCACTGTTGGGTGCCAGGACGATCAATTTGTAGTTTCCGTGACCACCTCCTTTGACAATCTGATTGTAATCTCCCTGCTCCGGTGCAATATTGCCAAGCCCCGGTCCACCCCGGGTAATATCCACAATTACACAGGGCAATTCAGAACCGGCCAGATAAGAGATACCTTCCATTTTCAGGCTGATACCCGGACTGGAGCTGGCCGTCATACACCGGACTCCACTGGAAGCGGCCCCGTAAAGCATATTGATGGCCCCGATTTCACTTTCCGCCTGAAGGAAGGTCCCTCCGACTTTTGGGAATAGCAGCGCCGACCCTTCGGCAATTTCGCTGGCAGGGGTAATGGGATATCCGAAATAATTCTGGCAACCTGCCAACAAGGCTCCCCTTACAACCGCATCATTTCCTTTCATGAGTACTTTTTTCATAAAACCCTCACGGTATGGGATTTAAACATTCGGTGCAAAGAACAACATCTTTTCCATTCTTTGCGTGATACACTTTGGTCTCTTTTTGACACACCGGGCACATGGCTTTTTCCGACCAGGTGTCCCACCCTTTAAAAACGATGATGGCTCCCGGCTCCGGACAGGTATAATAGCAAATTCCACAACCGGTACACCCTTCTCCGGTGTACGTGGCCGGCTTGTATCCCATGTGGTTCAGTTTTTCGGCCAATTTGAGCACATGGACCGGACAGGCTTCAATACATAACTGACAGCCCTTGCATTCCGATGCCTTGATGATCACATGGCCTTTAGATGCGCTCATTTTATCTCCTTAGCTTTGACGTTTAGACGTTCAGACATTGTTTAGACGTGATAAGTTTCAGGTTCATCAGTTGTGTCTTACCTGCTCCCTCTCTTCGTCTCTCCATCACTCCGTCACACTCTCAAATTTCTCTCCCAGGCAGCTTTTGCCAGTTCTTCCCGGAATTTGGGATGAGCGATGTTGATCAAGGCTTTTGCTCTCTCCCGAAAAGATTTACCATGGACATAAGCCACACCGTATTCGGTAACGATATAGTGGACATCTGCACGGGTGGTTGTGACGGAGGCCCCTTGTTTTAAAAACGGGACAATCCGACTGATTTCTCCGCATTTGGCAGTTGACGTCAGGGCGAGAATTGCTTTACCGCCGGGACTCATTTTTGCGCCGCGGAAAAAATCCACTTGTCCACCGATTCCACTATAATTCATGGTTCCAATGCTATCTGAACAAATCTGTCCTGTAATATCCACTTCAATTGCCGAATTGATAGATACCATTTTCGGATTTTGGGCGATGACCCGGGGGTCATTGATATATTCCTGAACATGAAATTCAACCAGGGGATTGTCATCAATAAAATCAAAAAGGCGACGGGTTCCCAGGACGAAACCGGCGGTCATTTTTCCCCGGTGAATGGTTTTTTGCGAATTGTTGATAATCCCTTTTTCTACCAGCTCGATAACTCCGTCGGAAAACATTTCGGTATGTATCCCCAGGTCCTTTTTGTCATGAAGGTGATTCAACACTGCGTCGGGTATGCCTCCGATGCCGGTTTGCATGGTAGCTCCGTCATCAATGAGTTCGGAAATGTACTGTCCGATTTTCGAGAATTCTTCTGTCACCACAGGCCGGGAAAGCTCATGAACCTCCGTTTCTGCTTCCACAATAAAATCCAGCTCGTCTATGTGGATAAAATTATCTCCATGAACCCGGGGCATCCGTGGATTTACCTGGGCGATGACAATATCGGCTGTTTTTGTGACGGCACGAGTGTGATCCAGCGATACACCAAAACTGCAGTATCCGTGCCGGTCCGGAGGTGAAACCTGAATCAATGCGACATTCACTTTTATTTGTCCGGACCAGAAAAGTCCAGACACTTCATGAAGAAAAATGGGGACAAAATCACCCCGCCCTTCCTTAATCGCCTGGCGGGTGTTGGCTCCGGAAAATAAGCTGAGAGTTCTGAAATGTCCCTCCATTTCCGGTCTGGCATAGGCAGCTTTTCCAAAGGTCAATATGTGGGCCATAGTGACATTTTCCAGCTCAGGGGCACGGGCGACAAGAGCATCAATCAGGTGTTCAGGAACAGCACAGTTCGAATGAACGTAAACAACATCACCTGATTTTACAGTCTTTACAGCATCTTTTGCTGAAGTGATTTTTGCTTCATAACGGCTTTTCCAGGTCATGGGATCTCCAAAAGCATGTTGTGTTTACAGTTAGAATGTGATGATTCAGCTAAACATAATCATTCAAATTTCATGCCAAAAATATAATCAATATAAACCCCTTTTGGTTCAGCTTTCCTAAATAAATGTCAAGTGGAAATTCTCAAAAATGATAAAATCACCCGCACAGTTAAGAATACATACGTTAGATCAGGAATGATTTTCAGGGGCAATGAATCCAATGGATTTTTGATTTTCCCGGTCCATATAGATATGAAAGTATTGTGCCTGAAAACATCGGGGAATCTGATAGACTTTCAGGACCTTTTCAAACCGTTCGTAGGCGGGTACCAGTTGCCCCAGCATGTTATCACAGGTGTCAAAAATGCCGGGATTGAAATAGGTGCTGCTTAAATCGGGATACAAGGGCATATAAAAAATATTTGCTTCCACCAAATCCTGGAAAAAATGGGTCCCGTAGGAAACCTCCGGGGTATAACCACCGGATTCACGGGCAATTTCAAAAATCATTTTGGTTTTGTTGATATCTGAATAACGTGTCGGAATTCCCAGCTTGATATTGCTGCTCCCCCATCGTCCGGGACCCATCAGGATGAATCGTTTTCCTTCAAGAAGCCGGTTTAATTTACTGATGACCCGTGCCAGGAATGTTTTGTCATTATCCGGAATTTCGTTATAATCCAAGGGATCACAATATATGATGTATTCGATATTTTTCAAGACACCACATGGCACATCCCGTTCGCTCCGGAAGAATATCTTCTCTTCCGGAATATCATCGGGTATTTGTATTTTTTCTTCAATCAGCCGATGAGCCAGGGGACGGCATTGAAGAAGATAAAATTTTTGATTGGCATAGGCAAATTCCAGATCCACGGGACAATTGTAGGCTTTTTCCAGTTTTTTCAGCATCCGGCTGATCAGTTCAGGAAATTTCTTTTCTTTCAGCAGATTGTTAAAAGTGATCACCGGTTGGCCATCTTCCTGATAAAAGACATTCCCGATAGGATCGGTGATATGATTGTCCTTGTAAGTGCTGATAATTTTTGACAGTTCAGGTGTATTAATTTTATCCAGGATTTCATCCAGTGTCATGGTGACAAATGTGTTGGATTTCAGGTCAATCACGTCAACTTTTTTTTGGGAATAAAATTTGATTTCCTGGGGTGTGGCTTCCGGTCTGAGCAAAGGTTTTGTGAGTCCGATCATTCGGGGATAATCACTCACACGGTCCACTGCCCGGGTACCCATGCCGAAAACAAGGCGGACGAGGCCGTCTTCATATTTCAGTTGTTTGGTCCAGCGGTACTCATTTCGCCCGAAAGCCACTCCGGCCCAAAGGGGCATGAAATAATCCCCAAAGCGCTCACCCACCACTTTTTGGATCAGGATGGCGACACTTTCAAAATAGTCCAGCAAATCGTGTTCTTTTCGGTATTCCAATGGATCCGGTCCGAGTCCGGAACTGTAAACTTCACCAATGGCCGCAATCAAAGCGGAAAGCCGATCATCAAGAGACCCCTGATTCGCCAGAAAAATACTGTCATATTTTCCTGAAAAGGAGGTCCCGAAATTATCTTCCAGCAAAGAACTGCTCCGGACAATAAGGGGCACTTCGCCGATTTTCTCCAACAAGTGTCGTAACTGCCGTTTAATAGCTGGTTGAAAATCGGCATTTTTAAAAAGTTCACGGATCAGCGGATATTCATCATGAATCTCATCAATACTTTTATATTTTTGGTTTTGATATTCCACCAGTCCGTTATATGCCAGAAAATCTTCAAAAACGTCGGTCCGCAGGTAATAAGATTCCGGGACATGGACATTTTTCTGAAAATACTCATAATCCTCATCGCCGGAATATTCATCCGTGAGAATTTTATATGCAAGAATAAGTCCAGCCGCTTTACCACCAATTTTCCCTGTCCCCGTTTCTGAACCCAGGGTTCGTTTGATAATCGGGTCGAGATCTGTAATCCGGATATATTTCCGGGCAATGCGAATAAACTGAAGATTGTCGCTGATAAAATTTTTCAACAACGCCACCCGTATACCGGTTGCCATGGACAAGGGGATGGGCTCTGCTTCCGGGAGGTTGCAGAATTCGTGGACCTTTTCAGCCAAAAGCCAGAAGGAGACCCCCGGGAGATTAGCAATATTTTCAAGGGCAAAGGCTTTTTCTGTTTTGGATACATAATTCACAATCCGGTCAATTTCCTCGATAGAGAAATTTTCCGAGGCATGTTTGATGACCATTTTCCGGATATACTCTTTTTCCTTTTTACCCCATTGGTGAACTTTGCCTGCATTAGGATTATACTTTTTCTTATCGCCGGTATTGGAAAGGGGCGCGGCCATTTCACGGCTGTGCTGATAAATTTTATCAATGGATACGATTTTCCGGTTATGGAGTTGAATCAAAAGATTCTGAATGATTTTTTCCGCCAGATTGGGGTGTTTTTGAAGGACATGATTCAGATGTTCATACGTCTTATTTTTCACAATTTCCTCATCTCTCTTTCCGTAATATAATGATAATCCCGTCATGAAAAACAGGTGTAAAAAAAAAAGAGGGTGCGTTTGCACCCTCTTATTCTATTGAGCAGGGATCAGATCCATCCCCGCAATTTTGCTGCCCTGGCAACCCGGGCGATAGCGACCATATAGGCTGCTTTGCGCATATCAACTTTTTTGTCGTATTTGCAATACATATTGTAAACAGCTTTAAATGCCGCTGTCATTTTCTGATCCAGCCGTTCATTCACCTCTGCTTCTTCCCAGTAGAAATTATAGGCATTCTGAACCTGTTCGAAATAGGAGACCGTTACGCCTCCTGAATTGGCCAGAAAATCGGGAACGACGAATTTTTTGTTCTTAAAAAGGATGGTATCGGCTTCAGGGGTTGTGGGGCCATTGGCCAGTTCTACAATCACATCGGCTTTGATGCGATCGGCATTTTCTGCTGTTATCTGACTTTCAAGGGCTGCAGGGATCAGGATATCAACATTCATCTCCAGTACATCCATGGGATTATCAAAGGCTTTCATACCTTCTTCCGTATATCCTTCAAGAGATCCGTGTTTGCCCACGTATTCAAACATAGCATCAGTGTCGAATCCCTGCATCTTATAATAGGCACCGCTGATATCGGAAATTCCCACGATTTTACAGCCGGCTTCTTTAAAGAGGACGCCTGCCCATCCTCCGACATTCCCGAAACCCTGAATGGCGACAGTTTTACCCGCCAGGGATTCATCCCGGGTTTTTATGGCTTCACGGGCGATGAACAAACCACCCCGGGCCGTAGCAGCGGCACGCCCTTTGGAACCGCCGATATCAATGGGTTTACCAGTGATAACACCCGGCATGCTTTCACCTTTGATCTTTTCGTATTCATCCATCATCCAGCTCATAATCTGAGGAGTGGTGTATACATCGGGAGCCGGCACATCCACCGTGGGACCGATATCTTTGGCGATGGCACCAATAAAGGCGCGGGCCAGCCGTTCTTTCTCCGTATCGGATAATTCCTGGGGATTACAGGTGACACCCCCTTTTCCTCCACCCAGGGGGATATCCACAACCGCCGTTTTCCATGTCATCCAGGCAGCCAAAGCTCGAACAGTGTCGATGGTTTCATCCGGATGCCAGCGAAGTCCGCCTTTTGTAGGACCCAAGGCCCGGTTGTACTGAACACGGTATCCCTTAAAGATCTTTATGTTTCCGTTGTCCATGCGGACAGGAAGGGTTACAATGATCTCTTTTTGAGGCCACCGTAAAAATTCACGCGTGGACGGGTCGAGTCCCAACAGTTCACACGCTTCATCAAGTTGCTGCTGAGCCATTTCAAAGATGTTCTGCGATTTGGACATTCTTTCCTCCATTCATGTTTCTCTATCCGAAATATATATTCGGACTTTTTAAAGTGTTTTATGCGTTTAAAGCTTGCTCAAGATCTTCAATTAAATCATCTGCATGTTCAAGTCCGATAGACAAGCGTATGAGCCCTGGATTGATGCCTGCTGCTTTCAGTTCGCAATCACTCAGCCCTGAATGTGTGATGGACGCAGGATGCTGAATCAGTGAATCGCATTCGCCAATGGAAACAGCCCGGGTAAACAAGCGGACCCGGTCAATCACACGAATACCTGTCTCTTTGTCTCCCACTTCAAAGGATACCACCCCTCCGAAACCGTTCATCTGCCGCAACGCAATGTCATGTCCGGGATGATCAGGCAAACCGGGATAGTAAACACGTTTTACCCTGGGATGTTTATGGAGAAATTGGGCTACTCTGATGGCGTTTTTTTCATGGCGTTCCATCCGAACCGATAAGGTTTTGAGTCCGCGCAGTAAAAGCCAGGCATCAAAGGGACTGATAATGGGTCCGTAACGAGATAAAATCTCATCACGGATTATATCCATCATCTCCTTTTTTCCCGTGACAATCCCAGCGATCACATCACCGTGCCCGCAGATATATTTTGTGGCACTGTGAACGACAATATCCCCACCTAAATCTGCCGGCCGCTGAAATATGGGCGTGGCAAAGGTATTATCGATCATGACAGGTATATCCTTTTCATGGGCAATCTTACAAACTGCCTGAATATCCACCAGGCCCAGGGTTGGGTTTGAGGGGGTTTCCAGGAAAATTATCTGAAAATCATCTTTTTCCAAATGATGCCTGAACGTTTCAGGATCATCGTTTTCCACGATGACTGTTTCAATATCCCGGTCGGGAAGGGAACGGGTAAACAGACAATGGGTCCCACCGTATAATGTGTGACTGGCCAGTACTTTCCCATTCTTGGGAATCAATGCCATGATAACGGCTGCAATAGCAGCCATTCCCGAGGCAAAAGCCAATGAAGCCTCTGTGTTTTCCAACCGGGCGATCTGCCGGCATAATGCGTCAACCGTGGGATTTCCCATCCGGGAATAAAAATAGCCCTCTTTTTGCCCTGTAAAAAGCGCTGAACCATCCTCCGTCGATTCAAAGGCAAAAGCTGTTGTTTGATACAAAGGGGGAATAACGGCATGATAAGATGGATCCGATTCACCCTTACCATGAACACATGTTGTCTCAATACGATTGTTTTTTTTCAATTCCACACCTGCTTAGTTTCTTAATATGTTAACGGCAATTTATATGCCAGTTCTCAATCGGTGTCAAACTTATCCTTTTTTTCTTTAAAATGCTTATGATTTTGAGAAAAAAAAGAAAAAATCTACCCGCTTATGGTAAAATTTATATCACCTTTACAAAGAGAATTCTCAAAAATGATAATACCTGCTATTCACACACTACCTGGGAATCGATGTATTAAATTGTTTAAGAAAATTTCATGACAAATGAATCAATTTTGTCGTTTTAATGAATGTAAAAAATTAATAGTTTAACATGATGGGTATAAAAAGAACAGGTAGGATATCATGAAACGTTCAGGTATGTTCATAATGAGTCTCATTATTTTGGTTCCTTTTCTGATGGGACAGGATATTGATGTAATGGAGGGGATCCAGAGGCGGGATACCAGCCGAACCCTGGCTCCATTGGATTTGGATGAAATTCCTGATGAAATCGGGAATACCTCTGATGATGGATCAGAGAAAGATGCTACATGGCGAAAGGCCTTGATTGACAGTCTTGAATACCGGTTCAATCTGGAAAAAGAACGAATGCAAGCAAATTACAGAACCTCTTATCAGTACAAATTGAATAAGGCTGTAGATTCCATTCGCTTGAGTATTGCCGGGCAGATTAAAGCCTTGGAGGAAGAAATTGAGGTTCTACGTCAACAGGAAGAAGATAGTGCAGATCAGGTAAGTCCGGCTTATTTCTATGAAAAGGATTCTCTCATTGCTGTCATTCAAAATCTCAGAGAATCCCTTTCTTCAGTCAAAGTCCAAACTGATGTCCTTTATTCACCGGCAGAGATAAAAAGGGAACAAGCACACTATCAATATTTGTTACAGCTCATGGAAGAAAAGAGTCCTGAGTCATTCCTGCCCTTAAAAGATCCCGAACTTCCTGATCTGAAAAAGAAGGAACTTATCCTTTATTTGGATATGTATTTACCGGAATTAAACAGCAGTGAGGTATTAATCCGGCTTAGCAGGGTTTATGAAGATCAGAAAGAGCCTCAGTTCGCCAAACTAAGTTATTTAAAATACCTTTTTTATTTTCCTGAGTCCACAAATCGAACCTACATCAAGGAGCAGTTAAATCAGTTGATGGAGACATATCCCGATCCCCGGGACACCCTTTTATCTTTATATTTAAAAGATGAAACACGGGAATCCCTGGAGGGAAGCATTATGTTCAAATATATTCGTGCCATGGCTGATATTGGATATCCGGAGTGTGAGCCCCTATTTGAAAAGGAAATTTACCGTTTTCAGAAGGAATCGCAGACGGGTGACCGGGTCGATCGTGCTTTGATTTGGTATGCAGATATTTTGAAAAACCAAAAGCGATACACATCAGCTGTCAATCAGTTGCAAAAAGTGGTTATCGTGTATCCGGACAGCCCTGAAGTCCCCTATGCTCTTTATACTATGGCTGAAATTTACAGGGAAAATTTAAAGAAAAGCCGGACGGCTCTTGAAAAACTTCGGGAAATCAGTACCAGATATCCGGACAACAGGCTGGCTCCGAAAGCCATCCTGATGAGTGGAGATATCCAGGAAAAAGATTTAAAAGATCCGGTAGCTGCCCTCACAGAATATGAGAAAGTACCTACAGCTTATCCTGGAACCCGGTATGCTGTGACAGCTCTGAAAAATATGGGCAGAATTTATCAAACCTTGTCAAAAAGTTCCGAACTTGCTTTAAAACAGTACGAAATTATTAAGAATGAGTATGCTTCATTTTATTTCGATGCAGCAGAAGCTATGGTCACGATTGCGCTTTTACATGAAGCCAGTGGGGAGTTCCGTAAAGCCGTGGAAGAAATCCGGGAACTTTATGAACGTTATCCCGATTATGAAAAAACACCGGATCAGCTTTTGAAAGCAGGGAGATTTCTTGAAAAAGAGTTGGCAGACGAAGATGGGGCCATAGAGTTTTATACAATCCTCATCACCCATTATCCGGACACAAAAACATCAGAAAAGGCCCGGAAAGCACTGGCCAAATTGCAGAAAGAATAAATAAAAGGACATTCATGGCATCATCACCCCTGAAGCAGTTGGATGAAACGGCGCATTTTTATCAATCAGCCACACAGGAAATCAGTAAAGTCATCATTGGCCAGCATGAGATCATTGAAAATCTCCTGATTTCACTTTTATCCGGGGGACACTGTCTGTTAGTCGGGGTTCCAGGACTTGCAAAAACCCTTCTGGTCAAATCACTGGCAAGTATACTGGATCTCTCCTTTAGCCGGATTCAGTTTACACCTGACCTGATGCCATCAGATATCACCGGTACGGAAGTGATTGAAGAGGACCGGAAAACGGGTCAACGGATTTTCCGATTTATTCAGGGACCCGTTTTTGCCAACATTATTTTGGCCGATGAAATCAACCGGACACCCCCCAAAACCCAGTCTGCCCTGCTGGAAGCCATGCAGGAACATCAGGTTACATCGGCAGGGAGGACACTGCCTCTTGAAGAACCTTTTTTTGTGCTTGCCACGCAAAATCCGATTGAGCAGGAGGGAACCTATCCTTTGCCTGAAGCCCAGCAGGACCGTTTCATGTTTCAGCTCAATCTGGATTATCCTTCTTTTGAGGAAGAAAAGGTGATTGTGGATCAGACGGTCCGGATTAACACTACCCGTCTCTCTTCTGTCATTGAAAAAAAACGGATCCTGGATATCATGGCCTTTACCCGGGAAATTCCTGTGTCCGAACATGTTGTGGAATATGCTGTGAATCTGATCCGGAAAACCCGTCCTTCTGAAGACAATGATATGTTTATTCGTAAGTATGTCCGTTGGGGTGCCGGTCCACGGGCTGCCCAATACCTGATTGCCACCGCAAAAACACGGGCTGCGATTCACGGGAAACCTACTCCCGATGAAGAAGATATTGATGCCCTGACCCTGCCGATCCTTCAGCACCGGGTCCTCCGGACTTTCGCTGCTGAGGCAGAGCAGGTGGACATCAAAGCAATTATCCGGCACATTGTGCAAAATAGATGATGCAAAAAGCAGAACCTTTCAAACCGATTACCTTATCTGATTTAGTCTTATTTGATACCCTTGATTTAAAGGTTCGACAGGTGGTAGAGGGATTTCTTCTGGGCCTTCACAGTTCGCCGTATCATGGATTCAGTGTGGAATTTTCACGCCATCGTGCCTACAATCCTGGAGATGATATCCGCCATCTGGACTGGAAGGTTTATGGCCGGACCAACCGGTATTATATTCGCCAGTATGAGCAGGACACCAATTTATCTGCTTATCTTCTGGTAGATAGCAGCCGTTCCATGGGATTTGGTAAGCCTTTTAGCAAGTTCACGGCTGCTTCAATAATTGCCGCATCACTGGCCAGCCTTTTGGTCCGTCAGAATGATGCTGCAGGATTGTGTCTTTTTCAGGATAAACTGGTGACTATTATGCCGCCCAGGGCGATTCCATCCTATCCGGTTGACATGATGAAAATCCTTTCCCAAGCAGATGTTGCCGGCACCACATCTACAGCATCAGCCCTCCACCAGCTTGCAGAATCGATTAAACATCGCGGACTTGTGATATTAATATCTGATCTTTGGGATGATCAGGTGGCGGTGCTTCATGGAATCCGACATTTCCGCCATTATGGTCACGAAATTATGGTGGTTCATATCTGGAATCCAGAAGAAATGTCCTTGAAACCCCGGAAAAAAACAGAATTTATTGATATGGAAACAAAAGAGCGGATTAAGGTGGATAACCGGAGAATCAAAGAGGAATATGACCAAACACGATCTGCTTTGCAACAGACGTATTTTGAAACTTTGGGGGATATGGGGGTGGATTATCTCTTTTTCAGGACAGATGATGATTTAAGAACGGTCCTGATGACCTATCTGCTAAAGCGCATGGAATTGCCATAAATTGGTGATAAAAAAAAGAGACGCCTAAATGGACATCTCTTTATGAACGGAAGATGATGGTGTTCAGTTATTTGAGATAGACCATTTTTTTACAATCCCTGAAATTTTTTGTCTGTATGGAATAGAGATAGAGTCCGGTACTTACCGCCTTACCCTGGGCATTGGTTCCATCCCATGTGATGAAATACCGTCCGGCGTCTTGCCCTGTAAAGGACCATTTCCGGATGAGCTGCCCGTTCAGATCAAAAACTTTAAGAACCACATCATCCCTATGGGGAAGCTGGTAAGTAATTTTTGTTTCAGGATTGAACGGATTGGGATAATTCTGTTCCAATCTGAATGATTCAGGAATTTGAAGGTTTTCAGGGACCTCTGTTGTAATAAAATCAATGATGAAATCGTCAAAATATAACACACCGGTTCCCTTGTTATCATCACTGGTTTCTGCGAGATAGAAACGTGTCCATGTGATGGGATAGGAAAGGACGGCATTTGGGTTTGCCCAGCTGGGAATGGCATCATCTATGTTGACTTCAATCCGTTTCCAGGTATCTGTCCAGTCGATACCCGGACTGGCATCGGTAAAGTTCATGAGAAATTTTTCACCGTCCGCGTCTTTAAATTCTCCCCGGAGCCAGTGACCTTTCCCATCGCCGTAAA
>JASGMP010000122.1 GCA_030156395.1 Fidelibacterota bacterium | reverse complement strand
CAGGTTGCCCTGCGGGTGATGAGCAATGACCAGGTGATCGCTCAGGCAGCAGGTATGGGACAGCTGGAGTTAAATCATCTTATCCCGTTGATCACGCACAGCTTTATGGAATCCCTGAAACTCTTGACAGCTGTAACTGTTGCCATGGATCATCACTGTACACGGGATATCCAGGCGAACCGGGAATCCTGTGAATCGAAAATTGGTGAAGGGTGGACTCTGGCAACGGCACTGGTGCCGTATTTTGGGTATGATACCGTCCAGACATGGGTGAAAGAAGCGCTGGCCGAAAAGAAAACATTCAACAATCTGGTGCTGGAAAAGAAATATCTGACACAAGATCAATTGGATACCCTTTTATCACCTCAGAATATGTTAAAACTGGGATTTACACCCGGCGATACTGTGTAAGGAGAACATGATGGCAAAAGCCCCTCGTGGTGAACGACTGATTATCACTTTTTTAGGCAGGCGGAATGCGGGAAAATCCTCTCTGATCAATGCCATTGCCGAACAGGAGATTGCCATTGTCTCGGAAAAACCCGGTACAACCACCGATCCTGTGGCGAAAGCGTATGAACTCATACCTGTCGGACCGGTAACCTTTTATGATACAGCCGGATTGGATGACACCGGTGATTTGGGGGAAATGCGGGTAAAAGCCACACGGAAAGTCCTGTTGCGGACCGATATGGCTGTTTTGGTGACGGATGAAAAAGGGATTACCAACGAAGACAGAAAAATTATTCATGATTTAAAGAAAATGGATATCCCCTATGTGATTGCATTCAATAAATCGGACCTGGCCTCTCCGGAAATACCCGTAGAAGAAGTGGACCGTGCCCTGAGGGTCTCGACCAAAACATTTCTGGGCGTCCATGATCTGAAAGAAAAAATCATTGATTCTGTCCCAGACTATTTCCGGAGTGAACCGGTGATTATCGGGGATATTATTCAGGGCGGGGATGTGGTGGTGTTAGTGGTACCTATCGATCTGGCGGCTCCAAAAGGTCGTCTGATTCTACCTCAGGTGCAGGTTATTCGGGAAGTGCTGGATAATGATGCCATTGCGGTTACCGTGAAGGACCGTGAGTTGGATGAAGCCTTGGAAAAATTATCCCGGCCGCCGGCACTGGTCATCACTGATTCCCAGGTTGTATTGAAAGTGGCAGGGAGTGTACCGGAAGAAGTCCCTTTTACCACCTTTTCCACTGCCTTTGCCCGGTATAAAGGAGATCTTGTCATGTTGCTGGAAGGTGCGAATATGGCCGATAAACTGGAGAATGGGGATAAAATCCTTATTGCAGAAGCCTGCTCTCATCATGTGCAGTCCGATGATATCGGCCGTGTTAAAATCCCACGGTGGCTGAAACAATATACTGGAAAAGATCTCCATTTTGATGTCTACACCGGACATGATTTTCCTGAAAAGCTGGAAGAGTATGCCTTAATTATTCATTGCGGCAGTTGCATGATCACCGGCATGGAATTCAAACGGCGTTTATTGACTGCCCACCGGCAAAATATCCCTATCACCAATTATGGAGTGATTATTTCCAAGGTCCACGGATTGTTGGACCGAGTGGTTCGACCCTTTGGTTATTGATGGAGGGAAGGCTTTATCCTCCCGCGGAGGATGCAGAGAGCGCCGGGGATTTTTTCCCTTCCTGCAAAGGACGCGGAGATGCAGAGGAAATTTGAGGGGGCGATGGATCGAGGGTACAAATAACCCCGGGATTTAACCTGGGAAATACTAAATCCAATTCATCATTTAGAATTCATCATTCCCTGAATTCAACAATTAAGTACAACTCAATAGTTTTTTGAAAAAAACAGGTAAGCTGTTGTACAATTTGTACTGTTTTTACCACAAAACATGAGGTGTACAAATGAAAGGTTACAAACAGCTTACCTTAAAATAAAGATACAGAATTTATTCCTTGTTGAAAACAGGTCATACCCAAAGCGAGAGGGACCTTATATGGGATGGAATTCTGGTCTTGATTCCTTTTAAACCGGTTTATCTGGCACCTGGGAATAGTCATCGTCATTTTTGTGGTGTGGCTGCTTCTGAAATCCCTGATTCAGGGATCCGGCCGCTACTATACACGGGACAAATTCATCCTGGATATTCTGAAAGAAAGGTATGCCAAAGGTGAAGTCGACAAGTAAAAGTTCGATCAACGCAAGGCGGATCTGCTGAAAGATTAAACCCCTGAATGTAGTTCAATTCATTTAATGTATATCTAGCGCGGTGTGTTTACTCTTTTTTTCCCGCTTTTTTCTTTTCTTCTTCCGGAACGGTTTTGACCCGTTTCTTCGGTTTATCCATATTGATATATTTCACCTCGCCCTGGACCATGGTGAGTTTAACATTAAAGTCGTCATCAAAGGATGTAATATCGGCATAACGGCCGGGGAGGATATAACCTGTCTGAATCTGCTTACTGAGGACCGTCACCGGATTGCAGGAGGCCATGCGCAGGGCATCATCCACATCAAAGCCCATACCTGCCAGGTTTTTCACCCCCTTGATCATGGTCAGGGCTGAACCGGCAATGGTATCGTCAGCTTTCCGTTTGAAAACCCCTTCGTCATAATAGACTTCCTCGTTGTTGGCAATCAGTGGACCGGATTTCTGCTCCGTGGGTTTCAGGGAGTCAGTTACCAGAACCATTTTGTTGATGGGTTTGACTTCCCGGAGGAGCTTGACAATGGCCGGATGAAGGTGATAGCCGTCTGCAATGATTTCACAGGAGACGTTGGGATGGATCATGATGGCTCCCACCACTCCCGGATCCCGGTGATGAAGCCGCCGCATGGCGTTAAAAAAGTGGGTGGAGTGAAGTATCCCCGCCTGAATGCCTTCCAGCATGTTTTCATAGGTGGCGTTGGAATGGCCTGCCGAAAGGACGATCCCCTTTTTCGTGCAGTACAGGGCCAGCTCGTGCATGTTTTTCAACTCCGGTGCCACCGTCATGATGGCTATATTGTCCCCCGATTCCCGGATCAACCGGTCCATCAAATCCAGATCTACTTCTTTCATGTTTTCCGGAGGAAGGACTCCCGGTTTTTCCCGGGATATAAAAGGACCTTCCAAGTTAAGACCGAAAATTTTGGCACCCGGCTCTATCCCGATGGAAACCCGGACACTCCGAATGGCTTTGATGAAATCTTTATCCCCCTGGGGATATAAAGTAGGACAAAATCCTGTGACACCGTATTCCACGAGGGCTTTGGACATTTCCAGGATGGAATCCACTTCACCATCTGCCGTATCAAAGCCGTGAAGCCCATGAATGTGGGTATCCACGAAACCGGATGAAACCCAGGAGCCCTCCATATCATAGACTTCCACATCTTTTGGTAAGTTGTACTGCTTGAACCGTTTTTCACTCAAGACATCGGATATTTTATTGTCAATAATGATGATGGATGAATCCTCCAGCACGGTAATTCCCGTGAAGACTCTGGCGTGACGAAGCACTACGGTTTTGCTCATGATTGATCCTTTATGTTTCTATGTAAATTTACCATGATTTCCCATCAATAGAAAGCCCCCTTGTGATTTAATCCATTACCGAGCCTGGATATATTGTCAGTCCCCTGAGAGGATGGTTAAGAAATCCAGTATATGCTCTCTTATTTTAAGAGGAGAATCTTCCGGCTTTCATAAAGTGCCGGACCTTTCAGGGTCAGGAAATAGATGCCTGAACTCAGGCTTTGGCAATCCACCCGGGTCTGGAAACTGCCCTGATCCATGAATGCCTCCCGGATTTGCATCACTTCCCGGCCACTGATATCCCACAGGTTCAGGGAATAGCGGCCACTTTCCGGCAGGTTCACCCGGATATTTAACAGGGGATTGAAAGGATTGGGCCAGCTGGAAAGAAGGGAGGGCGAGTCCGGCAGAGTCTCTTCCGGTGCCGTTGAATGAATGGCTGCCGGATCCCCTTCAGGACTCAGATGGCGGTTAATAAGCACGGCGGCCGCATCCCCGAAGACGTAGGACCCGTCTGGAACGTCTGTGACCAGTCTGATGACCGGCTGACGCAATCCTTCCCGTAAATATACCGTAGCCACTTTTGTCCACCCCGGGACAGACGGGTTTTTCTGATTCACATACACGGTGTCCGTCCCCTCCAGGTGAGTGATGAGAACCTTGGCCCGGGTTGTGGCGTTGTAATGCTTATCCACGTACAGATACACGTTGTACCAGGCATTTTCCGGCAGATCGGCATGATAGGTCAAGGTGTCGTTCGAATTGATCGGGGCATAGTAACACTGTCCGGCATGTAAGGGCATATCTCCTGTGTAAGCCGTCCAGCCCTCAGTGGCCGTTACCGCCCGGGAATTTTCGTGAATGATGCCTGTCTTTGGCCGCCAAACGGCTCCCCGACGGAATGGTAGTGTGGCCCAGTCCTGATAATAGGTGGCTTTCAGTTTATTCCCCAGCTGATTGCTGTTTTTGCGCAATCCTTCGTAAAAGAAAAAGGCCTCTCCCATCACGTTCCGCTCCCGGTTGGCCTGCAGGGCCTTCATCAGGTAATCCTCTGACATGATGTAGGACCCCACATTCATTAATATTCCGGCATAATAGGCATGACGGTGGTTGGGATAGTTCTGCAATGAGGCTGTGAGAGTACTTAGATACTCATCATACGAATACCGGTAAAGCTGGGGGATGATGTCGTCACAGATCTCTTCATTCATCCAGGTGTAAGGATCCTGGAGGTATTCGTGATAGCACCAGGGATATACGCTGGGACTGGAAGAGAAATTCAGGTTGGGGTCATAGGCTTTCACCGAATCCCGCACGTTCCTGAACCAGGCATTCATCTTGTCTGCCCGCCACCGTTTCCAGTCTGCATTGCTGTAATCCTCAGGCGGCGCCGCACCTCCGTGCTCGGCCTTGTAAAGGCTCACGGTGACCGAATCATATCCCCCTTCCACGGGCATGGCGGGAATCCGGTCTGAGTATTCCACGCCATCAATGTCATAATTCCGGCAGACCTCCAGGGTTAGATCCCGGATCATGTCCTGAAC
>JASGMP010000121.1 GCA_030156395.1 Fidelibacterota bacterium | reverse complement strand
GCGGTTCACCAAAAATTTAACGGGTCGACATACGAATCCATCAGCTTTGATCAGCTGGGCAACATCATCGTTCGAATGACCTCTTTTTTAAAAGAAGAGGGATTCACATCCGGTGATAAAATCGCCCTTATGAGTGGAAACCGTTTCGAATGGCCGGTCATTGATCTGGCCGTTCAAAGTATCGGTGCGGTGCTGGTTCCCCTTTATACAAGCCTGAGCAGCGAACACGCGAAAAGTATGCTCGGTCATTCGGAAGCCAGGGCCCTTATCGTAGAAAACCAGGATCTTCTGGAACCTCACGAAGCAATGCTAAAAGAGCTGGGAATTTCCCTCTATTCCATCGACCGGATACGGGATGATATCCCGCACCTTCGCTGGCTTAGATTTTCAAAGGCAGATATGGATGAACGGGTAGCCTACCTGGAAAGTATCACTAAACTGGATCCTGACGCTGTGATTGCCATCAATTATACCAGCGGAACCACCGGAGAGCCCAAAGGTGTACTGATGACTCATCGGAATATCATCACCGATGCTTTCTCCGCCATCCGTTCTCTTCCCATTTACCCTTCCGACCGTTTCCTTAGTTTTTTGCCCTTGAGCCATTCCTTTGAACGCATGGCCGGATATTATTGTCCTCTCTTTGTCGGCGCCCAAATTGCCTATGCTGAAAGCATTGCAACCGTCATTGACAACGCCAAAGAAATTCAACCGACGATCATCAATACAGTCCCCCGGCTTTTGGAAAAACTCTATGAAAAGCTCCAGGAAAATATAGCCGCCATGTCGGAAATGAAACGGACCCTTTTTAAAAAAGCCATGGCTCAGGGAACCAGGTATTTCAGGTATACACAGGGTGAGATCAGCTACAACACGGCTGACCGGTTAAAAGAGAAACTCTACAATACACTGGTCTACAAAAAAATCCTGGCGGCCGTCAGTCCACAGCTCCGCATGTTTATCTCCGGCGGAGCCCCCTTGACACCCGAAATCGGCGATTTTCTCCGGTCTATCCGACTGAGTGTCATTGAAGGATACGGGTTGACGGAAACATCCCCAATCATTGCCCTGAATAAACCGGAAGCAAACCGTTCCGGCTCCGTAGGACAGCCCATTGACTGCAACGAGGTGAAAATTTCCGAAGAAGGGGAAATTCTGGTCCGGGGGGAGAATGTTACCCAAGGATATTACAAGAATCCAGAATTAACGGCGGAAGCCATCAACCCAGAGGGTTGGCTCCACACCGGTGATTTGGGAACACTGGATGAGGATCAGTTCCTCTATATCACCGGCCGGCTGAAAAATCTCATGGTCACCAGCGGAGGAAAGAATATTAGTCCCCAACCCCTTGAAAATGCCTTGCTGACAAGCCCATGGATCGAACAGGTCATGGTCACAGGCAATGGCCGGAATTTTGTCAGCGCCTTGATTGTCCTATCCCATGAGACCCTTACGGCATACTACGAAAAACAGGGGAAAGCAATTCTTCCACCAGAGGAAGCTGTCAAAGACCCGGACATATTTCACATTATCCAGAAAGAGGTTGAAGACCGGATGAAACCTTTTTCACGGTATGAACAGGTGAAGAAATTCATCCTGCTGCCCGAGCCTTTCAGCATCGAAAAAGATGAACTGACACCCACCCTGAAAGTCAAGCGGCAGGTTGTGGAATCCCGCTATGCAACCCTGATCGATGAGATGTACACTGGATAATCCTTGGATTATTCTGTGCAGTGAATGAAGAAATTTTTAAATTTACTCTGAATTCCGGAAATGCAAGAAATCCGGAAGAGTATCTTCACAAAAAACGACAAAAGAACAAATATTGAGGGATCTATGTCCGGTCATTCAAAGTGGGCAAACATCAAGCACCGGAAGGCAGCCCAAGACGCCAAGCGGGCAAAAATCTGGACGAAACTGCTGAAGGAGATCACCATCGCCGCCCGTGAAGGGGGAGGCGATGAGAATGCCAATCCGCGTCTGCGGACCGCCTTGTTAAAAGCCCGGGCAAGTAATGTCCCCAATGAAACCATCCTCCGGGCCGTAAAAAAGGGGACCGGTGAACTGGAAGGCGTTCACTACGAGGAAATCACCTATGAAGGATATGGCCCCGGGGGAGTGGCGCTTTTGCTGGAAGCGGTCACAGACAACAAACAGCGGACAGTCTCGGAAATCCGTCATATCCTAAGCAAATACGGCGGCAATTTGGGAGAAAACGGATCGGTTGCCTGGAATTTTACCCGCAAGGGTGTTATCCTTGTACCGGTGGAAGGTGTGGATGAAGACGAGCTGATGATGGATGTATTGGAAGCCGGAGCCGAGGACATGAAACGGGATGGTCATTATTTTGAAATCACTACAGATCCCTCTCTTTTTAACGATATCCATGAAATCCTGGAGAAAAAATATCCCATAGAAAGTGCGGAAATCTCTCAGGTCCCCGGGACAACGGTAAAAATTGAAGATGAACATACGGCGGAAAAATTTATGAAACTTTATGATCTCCTGGAAGATCACGATGATATCCAAAACATCTGGGATAATTCAGATATCCCGGAAGAGATCATGAATGTGCTGGAGAACGAGTGATTATACTTGGCATAGATCCAGGGGTGAACACCACGGGATACGGACTCATTGATTATCAACCCCATCATACCCAATTTATGGCTGCTGGTGTAATCAAAAACAGCCGGACCATGAGCTTTCCGGATAAATTGCACCATCTGTACCGGGAACTGGGAGATGTGATCCACCATTACAAGCCGGAACTAGTGATTATTGAAGAAACCTATTCCAACCGAAACCCTCGCACCTCTCTTCTATTGGGACACGCCCGGGGTGTTTTGATGGTGGCTGCCCGAAATCTGAATATTCCCGTCGTTGAATATGCCTCCCGGTATATCAAAAAGGCGTTGACAGGAAACGGTGGGGCGTCCAAGGAACAGGTACGGTACATGGTGATGAAACTCTTGAAACTGACAAGCCTCCCTTCGGAAATGGATACATCCGACGCTCTGGCAATCGCCTTGACCCATTGCCATCACATGAAATACGAATCCCTGATGAACCCGGATACAACACAAAGGAGAACCCCATGATATCAAGTCTCCGGGGAATACTGACCGAAAAGCATCCTGATACTGCCGTTATCCAGGCCGGGCCTGTGGATATCGAGGTGTTTATTACGCTGAACACCTACGAATCCCTCCCGGAAACCGGTGAATCCTGCCAGTTATTTACCTACCTGCATGTCCGGGAGGATATCCTGAGCCTTTATGGCTTTGCTGATTCCGAAGAAAAGAATCTCTTTTTAAAACTTATCTCCCTGAACGGCATCGGTCCACGCAATGCCCAAAGCATGCTCTCGGGCATCAAGGCAGATGAATTCCGGCGCTGTATCCTGTCCGGAGATATCAAAAGCCTGACAAAAATTCCCGGCGTCGGTGAAAAAAAGGCCCGGCGGATCATCATTGAACTGAAAGAAAAACTGTCGGAGGAAGAACTGGCGGAAATGACCGGTTCAGCACCGGCTGGCCCTATGGATCGGCGAGTGGAAGAAGCCCTTGCCGGATTGGAAACCCTGGGATTCCGAAAAACAGATGTCCTGAAAACCGTGGAACGGTTTGCCCTTGAGAATCCCGAAGCGGAAACAGATACAATTATCCGACATATTTTGAGAAATAAAAAATAATAGTCGTTTTTTTTTAACTTTTACCTGCATTTGTTCTTTGATATGGTTAAAATAACGAAAATTTTCAGGAGGTCCCATGCACAAAAAACTCTTTATTCCCGGGCCAGTTGACGTCAGGCCGGAGGTCCTTAAAGCCATGGGTACGCCCATGATCGGCCACCGCACCAAGGACGCTACCGAGCTTCAGAAACGGGTATCGGAAAAAGTTGCAAAAGTTTTTATGACAAAGAATCCCATACTTTTATCCACCACATCGGGCACAGGTTTAATGGAGGGATCCATCCGATCTTTCACGGCAAAAAAAGCCGTTGTTTTCTCCGTGGGAGCTTTTGGTGACCGCTGGGCGAAACTGGCAGAATGCAATAACGTCCCTGTGGACCTTGTCCGGGCGGAATGGGGACATCCGACCACACCGGAAATCGTGGATGAATATTTGTCCACCGGGAAATACGATGTGTTTACGATTACACATAACGAGACATCCACCGGTTTAATGAATCCGGTGGAAGCCATTGCCGAGGTCCGGAAAAAGTATCCCGATGTTTTATGGCTCATGGATGCTGTCTCTTCCATGGGGGGAACACCCATTCCCGTCGACGAGCTGGGTGTGGATGTATGTATCACCTCCACTCAAAAATCCATTGGACTTCCTCCGGGATTTTCCATGTGTTCAGCCAGCGAACGGGCACTGGAATACGGTAAACAGGTGAAATACCGGGGAGGATATCTGGATCTGCTGGACCTGTATAAATATATTGTGAAAAAACCCTATCAGTATCCTTCTACGCCATCTTTGAGCCACATGTTTGCTCTGGATGTCCAACTGGATTACATCCTGAATGAAGAAGGGCTGGAAAACCGTTTTGCACGTCACCTGAAAATGGCTGAACGGACCCGTGCCTGGGCAAAGGAACATTTTGAACTTTTTCCGGTGGAAGAATATGCGTCCAACACCGTAACCTGCATTAAAAACACCCGGGGCATTTCCGTGAAGGATTTGAACGCCAAACTGGGTGAAAAGGGATACCAGATCTCCAATGGTTATGGTGACCTTAAGGAAAAAACCTTCCGGATTGCTCACATGGCAGACCGTCAGCCGGAAGAACTGGAAACCCTGTTAGGACTTATAGACGAAATTATAGCAACTCTTTGATATTCATCACCATCCTCTCTTACACACAAAAAAGCCCGTTTTAACGGGCTTTTTTGTTACCCCGGACTAAAGCCCGGGGTTGATTGGATGGTTTTGTTGTTACCCGGGCTGAAGCCCGGGGTTGATTGGGTGACCTTGTTGTTACCCCGGGCTGAAGCCCGGGGTTGATTGGATGGTTTTGTTGTTCCCCAGGCTGAAGCCCGGG
>JASGMP010000020.1 GCA_030156395.1 Fidelibacterota bacterium | reverse complement strand
CAAAAAAAAATATTCTATTTTCCCACACTTTCGGAAAGCCACCTTAGCTCAGCTGGTAGAGCACCGCTTTCGTAAAGCGGTTGTCGCCGGTTCGAGTCCGGCAGGTGGCTCAATACAAAAAAGGCGCTGGATTCAGCGCCTTTTTTGTGTGTGTGTATGGTTCAGTCAGAGGGTATATCTTCAATGTATCCGCGGTCGGAATGTTTAACCCGTAAGCCATGTACTGTTCCGTACCGTTGATGAGAATCTGCTTACCTGATTGATGATGAATATAGGGCACCCCGGGAAAAAATAAAATGAAAAAATGTGTTTTTGTTACGCCTGGAGGAAAGCCAGAAGGGTGGCCGAGATGAGCGGTATGGAGAAATTGTCATTCACCCGATGCAAAAGGGCTTCACATATAGAGGTCAGTACAACGACAATAAATACTTTCCAAAGCACCAGATGGGGATAGCCAATGATAAAAATCAGCATACCGGTGAGAATAAATGCACCGGTACCCATGAGGGTATGATTGTAAATCCACCTGACTTTTCCCCAGCGTTTCCCTACCAGGGCTGCGGCGGCATCGCTGATGGAGAGGAGCAGGCAGGCAGGAACGGAATAATCCGGTTTAAAATACCACAAAACCAGCCAGAATGAAATAAGCTGCCAGGTGGCACCGGTGAGTTGATAATCCAGCTCTTCCGATTCCCGCATAGAGTGTCCCGCAATCCATTTGAAAGTTTTCTGAAAAAATGGAATCCAGCGTCTTCCCACATCCAGACAGATAAAGGGAATGGAGAGTCCCCCTAATACAATCAATGTCATCTGCCGGGAGGTAAAACCGAACCCCTCCGGCATAAAATAAACCCCAAAAGGAATAACACCCGAAAGTACATGAAAGATTTTACGATCTGTCTCTTTTTTCATCATACGTTTTTACCGGTTGTGTTTTTCTTCTGGGAGTTGACTCACGGTGAGCACGATACCCCGAGGTTCCTTGAGCACCGTCCCGCCTTCAATAGACTGGGACAAAACGGTGAAAGCCAACAGATCTTCCCGTACCACAAAACGAACGTCGCTCACGTCCAGTCCGGCACTTTCAATTTTTCGTATGGCGGCAAACTGACTCATGCCTACCACATCGGGGACCGTCCAGGATTTGAGCCCCAAACTGGCATAGAGAACTACCGGGGTTCCCCGTGTCACGTAAATACCTGGATCCACAGACTGATCATAGACAACTCCCCGGGGACTGTTGGAATAATCCCAAAGCACCGTATCCAGTTCCATCTGATATTCCCGGAGGATAATTTCGGCACCCCGGAGGGTTTTACCTATGAGGTTCGGAAAGGGGACCTCTTTTTCAACGGTGGAAATATCCAGGTAGACCCGTCTGCCCAGGCGGACTTTGGATCCCGGCCTTGGACGCTGGTCCAGGACGGTAAAAGGTTCCAGGTCACTGCTGGGTTTGGATTCTCCCCGCATGGGGATAAAACCTTCCCGGCGCAGCAGTGAGGCGGCACGATCCCAGGGCATGTAGCGGACATCCAGCAGGATGCGCGTATCCCGGCGATTTACTATGAAAGGCATCATGATGTAATCAAAAATCAGATATGCGGCAAAGCTAACAACCCCAAATACCGCAAAAAAAAGAATAATTCGTTTAATGAATCCCATGCGTCCTTCCGAAAATTTTCAGGAATTTACGTCCTTTTCACCCGACCTGCAAAAGAACCTTCACAATCATGACGGTGAGGATAAGTCCTGAGAATGGGTAGTACAGTATCTTTCCAGTGATCGGGAGCATTGAGGGGCGGATCCCCCCAGGAAAATTCAGGATGTGTATCAAGAAACGTTTGGAGAACTTCCACATTTTCCGCTTTATCAAAGGTACATGTGCTGTAAATAATTTCACCTCCCGACGGCACAACCCGGCTTACATTTTCCAAAATTCCCAATTGTAGCGTTTGAAGTGTCTCAAGGTCCTCGGGGTTTCGTCGCCACCGCAAATCACTTCGTTTCCGGATAACTCCGAATCCGCTGCAGGGCGCATCCACCAGGTACAGATTCACACGGGGAAAAGTATGGGTCCGTGCGTCTGCTTCCTCCAGGGTATAGTGGGAAAATTTCAGGCGGACAAGGGTTTCATCCACCTGTTTTAAACGCCGGCTATCCACATCATAGGCAAAAATTTCTCCATCAGGGAGGGCCTGTTTCAGCAGGGCGGCGGTTTTTCCTCCGGGAGCGCTGCACACATCACAGGCCTGGCGAATCCCTCCTTCCGGGAAAAAATATTCCGGTAAAACCGACGAAACATCCTGAATAGTCACTGCTCCACTCGAAAAAATGTTATGATCCATAAGAGGCTGAATCGAACTTACAGTAAAAAAATCCTTCCGGTCGGGATGGACACTTCTAAAAATATCCAGATCTTTCAAAACCTTAATCACTCTTTCCCGGGCAGTATCCTCCATAAGACGTACCATACGAACCGGTGGCTGATTCAATGCGGACAGCAGATTTTCCAAATCATGACCAAACTGTCCATGCCAACGCTCCACCAGCCAGTCCGGAAAACTGTGTCGCATACCCGGGGAAATGGAAAAATCCTCCATAAAATGTGCATATCCCCCTGCATTCCGAAAACGGATAAGCTGTCGGAGAATGGCGTTGACAAAGGTTTTCTGATATCCTGCCAGGGAAACGAGAGAATGAACAGTCCCGTAATCCTGTGTTCCTTCCATGTGAAAAATTTCCGCTGCTCCCATGAGTAAAAGGATCCAGGTTTGAAGAGGTGGTTTTTTGGGGGATTTTAAAAACCGGGACATCAGGGTTTCGGATTGTCGTTGCCATTGGATGGTCTGATGAACCAGGGCATCGCGAAAACGGCGGGATTGTGGATTCAAAGGGTGTTCGTCTTTTTGAAGCAGGTGATCAATATACGCCTCGCCGGTGAACCAGCGCCGCAGGATATTCAGAGCATTTTTCCGGCTGTCAATCGACGCCATCGACATGCCTGTAAAATGTGATATCCCACCCGTTGAGAAAATCCACCACATTCATCGCCCGCTTCCCTTCAGGCTGGATTTCTTCAGGATACAACAGTCCATCTCTACAGTGGATGGCAAAAGTATTTTTGGATGTCTTTACCAGTGTACCGGGACGGGTGTCTGAAACCGGTTCAAAACGGGCTTTGAGAATTTTTATAAGAGTGCCTTTAAGAAAAAACCGGGCTCCAGGGACAGGGGCAAAGGCACGGATGGTATGGATAAGCATCTGGCCGGGTTGAGTAAAATCCAGGACAGCCTCTTCCGGGTGGATTTTCGGGGCCGGTGTGGCATGGGCATGATTCTGGGGGATGGGCCTAAGCCGGTGGGATTCAAGTCCGTCAAGGGTTTCCAGAAGACATTCCGCTGCCAAAATTTTCAGGCGATCAGAAAGGGATCCAGTTGTATCATCCGGATAGATAGGGATACGCTTTTGGAGAAGTATACCCCCTGTATCCACCTTATCCTCAATTTGAAAGGTGGTGATGCCTGTTTCCGTCTCGCCCTGGAGAATGGCCCGGTGTATGGGTGCAGCACCCCGGAATTTGGGAAGCAGCGACGCATGGGCATTCACCGCCCCAAAGGGAGGAATGGCATAGAGTTCCCGGGGAAGAATGCGAAAAGCCACCACCACCAGAACATCCGGCTGAATCTCACGGATCGACTGCAGAAACACCGGATCTTTCAGTTCTACCGGCTGAAGGATGGGCAGATTAAGTTCCATGGCTCGTTTTTTAACCGGTGAGGGCAGTTGTTTCTGCCCACGTCCCCGGGGTTTATCCGGGACCGTCACAACTGCGGAAATCTGATGATGGGATTGGACCAGTTTATCCAGAGAAGGGACGGCAAAATCAGGCGTCCCCATAAAAATGGTTTTCATATCGGGTATATATTCTTCGGAATTCTGAAAATTTTATGCCTGACGAGAAGCGAGTTCGGAAAGTTTTGATTTGATAAACATTTTCCGTACCGGACTGATACGGTCAGTAAAAAAAATACCGTTGAGGTGGTCATATTCATGCTGTATGACCCGGGCCGGAAAACCAATAAAGATTTCTTCGTGTGTTTTCAGGTCCAGATCCCGCCAGCGGAGGCGGATGGTCAAGGCCCGGGGGACATTTTCCCGGATGCCGGGAATGGATAGACAACCTTCTTCCTGAAGTTCGGTCTCTGTAGACATTTCCAGAATTTCAGGATTCAGGAAGACGGAATCACCCCGTTCATCTTCAAATGCCGCAGCTCCTACGGTAAATATGGCACGACTTTCCCCTACCTGATTGGCGGAAAGGCCGATTCCATCGTCATCATACATGGTCAGCATCATATCCTGAGTAAAACGGCGGATGGTATCTGTCACATTTTCTACAGGTGCGGTTTTCTTCCGAAGGATCGGTGCCCCGTAGATATAAACTTTCAATCGTTTGGGGGTATATTGGGACATGATTATTTTTTCACAGCCTCCATTGATTCAATTTTGGATGCGATGGCATTTTTTCGGAGTTCCAGTTTGACATCCTTACCTACTTTGATTACCACTGTGTTTTCATCTTTCAGGGAATCAATTTCACCGATGAGTCCGCCAATCGTCACCACTTTGTCCCGAGGCTGCAGTGAACTGAGCATTTTCTGGGTTTCTTTCTGTTTTTTCGCCTGGGGACGAATCATAAAAAACCAGATTACCACCATAATAAGAATAAAGGGAAATAGGGTCACCAAAGCACTGGGTTGCTGTTCCTGGGCGGCCTGTGCGAAAAGATTTAATAACATATTATTTTCTCCTGTTTTTGATGGATATTAACCATATTGCATCATCAAGTCAAGATTGATGAAACTAATTGATCCTGCATGATGGATGAAGAATGAAGAATGAAGAATGAAGAATGATGAATAATGAATTGAATTTATGAATGATGAATTGTGTTTCGTGAAAAAGACATGTTTTGCATCAAGAGCTATAGTTTACATAGAACTTTTTAAACATCGATCTCAGCGAGATGTTTGAATGCTTGAACGTCGAAGGCGATTGAATGATGAGCGGTTGTGTCAGTCCCCTCTCGTCACGCGTGACTCTCATACACACCCCTAAATCCCCCCGATGGATCGGGGCAAGCTCTCTCAAGAGGGGACTTTCTTGCCCTCATCGTCCATTGACGCCCCTAACCAATTTCGTCACGCGTCACGCATGTCCCAATCAAACCAATCAAATCAATATTTTCAAAATATTCTCTGCCTCTCCGCGCCCTCCGCACCCTCATTTCTCCCATTCTCAATTCTCAATTCTCAATTCCCATTCTCAATTCCCCACAAAGCCCTTAAATTCTATCATGCACACCATACCGGAACTTTTGGCTCCTGCAGGGGATTTGGAAACGGCTCTGGCTGCTTTTGATAGTGGTGCAGATGCGGTGTATGGCGGACTTTCACGCTTTAATGCCCGGGAGCGGACCCGCAATTTTTCTGAAACAGATTTTGCCAGGTTAATGGCCTTTGCCCGGGCACACGGGAAAAAGGTCTACCTGACACTGAACACTCTGGTCATGGACCGCGAGTTAGCGGATGTGACGGATTTCCTCAGCCTTATGGCCGGACTCCGTCCCCATGCGGTGATTGTCCAGGATTTTGGTGTTTTGCGTCTGATCCGGGAGCATTTTCCTGAACTGCCCATCCATGCCTCTACCCAAATGGCGGTGCACAATTCGGCGGGAGTCAATTTTCTGGCAGACAAGGGAATCAGCCGGGTAATTCTGGAACGGCAGGTCACGCTGGAAGAACTAGCGCTGATTCAACGACGTTCAAATATTGATCTGGAAGTTTTTATTCACGGAGCTCTCTGCTGCAGTCTGTCCGGAGTGTGTCTTTTCTCTTCCTGGATGGGTGGATGGAGTGGAAACCGTGGCAAGTGCAAGCAACCTTGCCGGCGACGCTATTTTACACCGGATGGAAATGGCTTTTTCTTTTCCACCAAAGATTTGTACACCCTGGATCTTATTCCCCAATTGAAAAAGATGGGTATCGCTTCTCTGAAAATTGAGGGCCGCCTGCGGAAAGCCGATTATGTTCGCCCCGTGGTGGAAGCTTACCGGCTGATGCTGGACTCCCCTGAGGGTGAAGAACAAACAACACTTAAAGAAGCCCGGGGTATTCTGAGCCGGGCCTCAGGGCGGGAGTGGTCTTCAGGATTTTTTACTCAAAAATCTATAAAATCGGTTATCAACTATGATTCTATGGGCAGTCAGGGTCAATGGGTGGGGGATGTGACATCCGTCCGGTCCAATGGATTCCAGATGAAAACATCCCAGCGGATTTTTATGGGGGATAAACTCCGGGTCCAACCGGCATCCGGTGAAGAAGGTCCTTCTTTCATTGTGACCCTCATGCGTGAAGGCACAAAACCTGTCCGTAGAAGTGATAAAAATATTTCTCTTTTTATTCACTGCGATAAAGAAATTCCCGAAAAGGGAAAGGTTTTCCGCATTGGGAGTCCTATTAAATATCCACGGATAAATATGGATAAAATTCCGGAAATTCGCCATTGGATCCACCTGGAGATCCGGATTCATCCAGGGGGCCTCCAGGCCATCGTCATCGATCCTCCCCTACCCCATTCCATCACTCTATCCGGCGATGTAGAAAAAGCCCAAAAATATCCTATCTCCAGGCAAGATGTGGAAGCCGAATTTCAGAAACTGAGAGTGGACGGGATAGGTCTTCTGGATCTCACGGTAATCCTGAACGGAGACTATTTTATCCCGCATAAAACGCTTCGGAGACTAAGGCAGTCTCTGGCCCGCCGGCTCAATGAATCCCTGGCGGCATATCAATTCCAAAAAAGAAAACATATCCCTGAATTCTCACGAAAACCCCTGGGAAAAATTGGATCAGAACCTGTCACCAGTATGTATTGCACCCGGGGAGAGCAAAATCCGGGGGATGTATGGGTTATTCGGGATCTTGACGATCCTGCACCAGCCCATGAGCGGTTATTACCCCTTTTCTGTCCGGAAACACGTTTGCAAGACCTCCAACAAGCCATCATAAAGACAATCCGTTCAGGAACCAGGACCTTTCGTGTAAGTTCGATCTATGGATTTGAACTGCTTAAGGAATTTTCAGGAATTCATATTCATGGAGGATTTCCCTTGCCGGCGGCGAATTCTATGGCTTTTCAGGAGTTATCAGATTGGGGGGCAGACAAAATCCTCATGTGGCCTGAGCTGGACCGTTCAGGATTTGAATCCATACTGACAGGCTGGTGGGATAAGGCAGAACTTCTCACAGAAGGCCGCCTGCCTCTCCTGATGACCCGGGGAGTGATTCCTGTGGAAGGGGATATCCGGGACAGCCGGGGCGCTGCGTTTAGGGTGGTGAAAACAGAGACACTCACCTGGCTCTATCCTGAAAAAGGGATATCGATAAAACCCTTTGCCGGTGTTCATCAGTTTAAAATATTTACCGCAGATAAAAGCACATCCAGCACAGATTGGAATCTGAACCGGGAATGGAAATAACCCTCCAATAAAAGCATCTTTCAGCCAGACAGTTTATTCACCTTTCAAATGAAATTTTTTCGTCAGATAAGCCCAGATGTCCCGGTCCGTCTGGAGCGTAAAGTGGGTCACATCTGCTTCATGGGACTGGCTTAAAATCCGGGTATGTTCATGAAGAGCTGCGATAATTTCACCTGCCTGGTGGGGAATGTCCACGGTCCGCATCACAGTATTTTCATCCATTCTTGACTGGATCTCTTTAATAAGCCGGTTCAGTCCAATGGCTTCCTTTGCTGAAATCCATATAGCATCGGGATATTCCCGTTTTACAAGAGTGACACTCATACTCTCTGGTACACAATCGGTTTTGTTGAACACTGTAAGAAAGCGTTTTTCGGGAATTTCGAAATCCTTCAGTACCCGGTCGATAGTCGTTAGATGACGGCGAAAATCAGGATCGGAAATATCCACCAGCTTGATCAGGAGGTCGGCGGATTCTGCTTCTTTCAGCGTACTTCGGAAGGAAGCTACAAGCTGGTGTGGGAGTTTCTGAATAAAGCCTACCGTATCACTCAGGTACACATCCCGCCCGTTGGGCATCGTCATTTTCCGCACGGTGGTATCCAGAGTCTTAAACAACTGATCTTCCACTTCCACTCCGGCTTCGGTGAGAGCATTCATCAGGGTAGATTTTCCTGCATTGGTATATCCTACAAGGGCCACATTAAAAAATTCATGACGGAATTTTCGTTGTGTATTCCGTTGCAAGGCTATTTTTTCCAGCTCTTTTTTCAGCTTTTTAATCTGGTCCCTCAGAAGTCGGCGGTCAAGCTCTATCTGGGTTTCTCCAGGTCCACGCCGTGCACCTCCGATACCGCCGGCCTGCCGCTCCAAATGGGTCCATTGTCGTGTCAGGCGGGGCAACATGTATTCAGCCCTGGCAAGTGCTACCTGGGTCTTGGCTTCCCGTGTCCGGGCATGCTGCTGAAATATATCCAGAATCAGTGCGCTCCGGTCCAGGACTTTCAAACCATCCCCCAGAATTTTCTGGACTGCCTTGGCCTGACCGGGATCCAGTTCATCATCGAATATGACCGTTTCAACCCCCAGCTCTTCACAGATACTTTTCAGGGTCTGGAGTTTTCCTTTCCCCAGGTAGTGAATGGAATGGAGGGTGGGACGGATTTGGACAAGCGTATCCACAACCTTAGCACCGGCAGTTTCCGTCAAACGGGATAATTCTTCAAGTGACCGCTCGGTCTTTTCATGGTCACCTGGAAGTTCCACGGCTACTAAAAGGACTTTCTCTATATCATTTCGATGATCAGTATCTGTCATATTTTTTTGTTTTACCTCGTTTTTTCATATTCAGTACCATCAGAAAAAGTTCACCTCCCCAACAGAGGGCCGTCAGCAAAAAGAAAAGAGGCGTGAGGGACTTTCCTTTGAGGGTTTCCCGGAAAGCCCGGATTTCATCGGTTTGTGCCGGGATAATCCGTATCCCGGGGAGAGGGGATTCCAAAACTGTGTTTTTCGTCTCACTTTCAGGCCAGTTCACGGCAATATGGTCCTGACGGCCATTGTTCACCCGGGTATATATGCCAGGGATATCCGTATCGGTATAGGGTTCCAGAACCTTCACCCGGCGTCCGTCGGGACGGATGATTTCATCACCTGCCTGTTGAATGGGAATGGGTTCGCCAATCCGAATATCCTGACGGGTCATCCCTGCAAAGTAAAAGAGAACTGTTTTCAATGTCCGGGTAAAAAGGGGGTGTGTTCCCATCTGGTTGTCCGTCAACCGGAAAGGAGATGTCTGAATGTAAATGTAGTTTTCCCGGAGAGTATATAAAAAGGGATTTCCATCGTTCAAGCGTAAAAGCGGTTGATAAGGGGTATCCGCCTGAATAGAAAAATACCGGGAGATAGAAAAACCCGGGAGTTCGGAAAATACCGGATTTGCTGCTTCAGCCCTTTCTGTGATCCGGAACTGACCATCAGAAAGTTTGTACTCCCGGGCATCCTGTAATACAAGCATTTCTTTCCAGGCAGGATCCGGCTGGCGGTCCATCACAATCCAGACCGGTTTATGTTGGGCAAAGCGGCGGATGCGGGCCATTTGAGCTTTTGGAAAAGGATGAAGGCCGTCTACAATGAGCAGATCCCGGTTTTCCAGAGGACTTCCGGGAAAATGGTCCGGCATAACTGACTCCACATCCACTGTAAAAAGGGCTTCCAGGGCGGGAAGTAGATAGGAATCCTCCCCTTCCACCAGAAGAATGGATATTTTCTCCCCTGCTTTCAGGGAAAAATAGCGCTGGTTAAAAGGATGATCCGATCCCTCTGTCTTCACCATTCCATGATAATGCCCAGGCGATTCAGCCAGGAAGGAAAATTCTACATATCCTGATGCATCAGGCCGGGTCTGGGCAACTCGTTTTCCATTGACGGTGAGATAGGTAAGGGGATGACGATCCTCAGGGAGAGCTAAAACGGCACGGACAGGAATAAAATCACCGGCGGGAAAATACCGGGCAGGGATCTCCAGGGATTGAATCCAAGATCTTTCCCGGAAGGGATTCAAGGCAAGGATTACAGGGTTATTTACATGATTTCGGAGATTACTCAAAAAGACGGGCATGGCTTCATTGGCTTGGAGGTCGGTCAGGAAGAAAAGGTGTTCAGGGGGACGGGTACGCGGGAGTTTTTGTGTTAGTGTTTGGGGGGGCATCTTTTCATACACCCGGAGTGTATCCCAGCCGGGAAATTCAGATTGGAGGATATTGACTATGGTTTCAAAATCTCTGTGAAACCGGGAACTGGGAGAATAATCCACAAGGATAAGTCCTTCACCGGGCCCGCCCAGACGCCACTCACCGGCAAAGGGTCCAGCCAGTGCCATAACCAAAAAAAGAATGCCCAATGTGCGGAGAATGAGAATAATCCATTGACGCAGCCGTATTTTCCGAAGTGAATCGGTCTCAATTTGTTTTAAAAGGCGGATTGAACTGAAATAGACCTTCTCGTACCGCTGTTCACCCAGGAGATGTATGAGTACCGGTATACCTGCCGCTGCAAGAAGGACAAGGGTACCTGGCCAGAGAAATGACATAATCCCTCATATGTTACGGCATAAGTTAGGGAGAAGGAAGGAGAATTGGGAAGGGAGAATTGAGAATGGGGAATGGGGAATGGAGAATTGAGAATGGGGAATTGAGAATTGAGAATTGAGAATGGGAGAAATGAGGGGGCGGAGGGCGCAGGGACGCAGAGAATATTTTGAAAAGATTGATTTGATTGATTTGATTGATTTGATTGGTTTGATTGGTTTGATTGGTTTGATTGGTTTGATTGGGACATGCGTGACGCGTGACGAGATTGATTAGGGGCGTCGATGGACGATGAGGGCAAGAAAGTCCCCTCTTGACAGAGATTGCCCCGATCCATCGGGGGGATTTAGGGGTGTGTATGAGAGTCACGCGTGACGAGAGGGGACTGGCACTTCGCTGTGCTCAGCATTCAATCGCCTTCGGCGTTCAAGCATTCAAACCTCTCGCTGAGATCGATGTTTAAAAAGTTCTATATAAACTATAGCTCTTGATGCAAAACATGTCTTTTTCACAAAACACAATTCATCATTCATAAATTCAATTCATCATTCATCATTCATCATTCATCATTCATCATTCATCATTCATTCTCTCCTTCTGCTGGAGGATTTCTCCACCACTTTCAACTCAATTATATAATGATCGGAAAATCCGCCATAGATACGGCGATTTTTTATGAAAGGTTCAGGAAAACCGAATTCATCCTGCATGGCAGGTGGACGAAGGACGTGGGGAGATTTGGATTGGATATGCGGTAAACCCCGGAGAAATTCAGGACTGGCCAGAAAATGATCCAGTTGCTGTTTTTGACATTGATACACATAGGTCCAAGCATCAGGACCCTTCAGGAGTAAAGGGTAAAATTGATCCAGCATGCGGACCGGCTCGGCATCGCCCGGGGCATTCAAATCCCCCATGATCAGTATTTTTCGGCCGTGATATTTCTGCTGCAGATATGTGATTAATTGCCGCGAACAAGTCAGGCGATCGGGCAATGAACGCCGGGCTCCACCCCGCCGGGAAGGATAGTGAAGCACACAGATGATAAAAGCCTCTCCCCTACCCTGCCTGAATCGAAATTCTCCGATAAGCGCTTCCCGGGTTGGATTTCCGGAAGGTAAACGAAAGACAAAAAAATCCTCATGCAGACACTCCAGTAGATCCTGCCGGTACAACAAGGCACAATCAATGCCCCGGCGATCCGGTCCCTCCCGATGCAAAATCCCCCAATGTTCAGGCCGGCCCATCCTCTTCCTCAAATCTTCCAGTACCCGCCGGTTTTCCACCTCAGCCAATCCTACAAGGACCGGCTTCACATCCTTTAGAATTCTTCCAATTTGTTCCAGCTTATACCGGTATACCCAATCATTCCAACCCAGAAAACTCTCCGGTAAAAATTCCTCATCTTCCGTCAGTGAATCATCCACCGTGTCAAAACAATTTTCTATATTCCAAAAAACCACGGAATGACTCTCATCCCCTGCCGAACAGGCAACTATAAAAAACAATGCATATACAGATAAAATAACATTACACTAATAAATTTAATTGTTTTGCGGGTTTTATGCAATAATTTCTTTTAATTCATTCAGGTGGTCCACCAGATAATCCGGACCGGCACCCGTAAGTTCCTGTCGACTGGAATATCCCCAAGTGGCAGCCACAGCGATTTGACCCGTATCTTTGGCCATCTTTATATCAATAGGGCTGTCTCCCACATGACAGATGAGTCCTTCCTGTCCCGTTTTATCCCATATATGGTGGATAACATCCGGATGGGGCTTTTTTTCCGCCAGGGTATCTCCACCCACTATTATGGCGAAATAATCCTCCAGACCGAAATATTTCAAAATTTTCCGGGTCATGCTTTCAGCCTTGTTGGTAATCAGGACCTGTGTTTTGCCGGAAAAATGGTCCAGAATTTCCCGGACACCGGTGTAAAGCCGGGTTTCATCGGTGCAATGAGCTTCATAATAAATTTTATATCGATCAAGGATGGTTGTGTAAAGGGTTTTAAATTCTTTTTCAGTTTTCACTTGTGCCAGAACAGCTTTTAATGCCCGTTCTACCATGGGCGGAATCCCGTTTCCCACAAAGGCTTTCATCTGTCCGGCAGTCACATGGGGAAGTCCGGCTTCATCCAGGGTTTTGTTCATGGACAGGGTGATATCGGGAATGGAATCCACCAGCGTCCCGTCCAAATCGTAACTGATGATCAGAGGTTCAATCACAACCTTTTTTCTCCTTCTCTCGGCATTCGCAGCACAATCCGTAAATTTGCATTACATGGGATGTGGGATAAAATTTATAATTCTGGCAGATCGTGTTCTGCCGAAGTTCGATAATATGATCATTGAATTCGATCACTTTCCCGCAACGCAGGCATTTCATGTGATCGTGGTGTGGTTGTCCCAGATTGAATTCATAGACACAACGGCCTTCCCCAAAATCCATTTTCCGGATCAAGTGTTTCTCCACCAGCATCTCCAGTGTCCTGTAGATGGTGGCACGGCTTACACCGGCGTTTTGTTGTTTCAAAATCAGATAGAGTGCTTCAGCGTCGATATGATTTCGGTATTCGTACATGACTTCGATAATCAGTTTCCGCTGCCGGGTGATTTTCATCCCTTCATTGTGAAGTCTTTGGAGAATTTGGTTCAATATGTTAGGATTCATCTTACACCCCCTTTGGGAACCGGATCATTCCGAAAGCTGCAGAAATTTCGCAGCGATTGTTTTCACCACGCCTCCCTGAAATGCCACACGAAAGGCCGGTTGTGAACTGGGGACTGATGCCAAAACCTTTCCCCGGCCGTAGACCTTATGATTAACGGCATCACCCACACGGATTCTTCGGGAGGATGCCAGGGGTAACGTCGACGAATCATCGGCTGTTTTTTCGCGAGAAGGAGTACTTTCACTTTTCCGCTTCGCGGGAGAGGCCCCCCCCACAAATGACCTTTCAATATCCCGTTCCCCCAGTCCAAAAAGGAATCTATCGCGGGATTTTTGTTTTTCAAACCCGGTTTTTTCCAAACAGTCCGGAGGAATTTCCTGTGTAAAGGGACTCACTTGGGAGGGCATCCACTGGCCATAACGTAGGCGGCGTCGGACACAGGTAAGCACACAGTGTTTCATCGCCCGGGTGATGCCCACATAAAAGAGCCGGCGCTCTTCTTCCAGTTCTTCCTCCTTCTCCTTGGCCCGTTCCAGGGGAAACAATCCATCTTCCAGGCCTGAAATAAACACGACGGGAAATTCGAGTCCTTTGGCACTGTGAAGTGTCATGAGCACCACAGCATCAGCCGCGTCTTCCCACTGATCCACATCCGTCAAGAGAGAGAGTTCCTGGAGAAAATCTTCCAGCGTGGCCTCCTCATTATTCTGTTCAAATTCCCCGGCGCTGTTGACAAATTCTTCCAGGTTTTCCAGGCGCTCTTCATTTTCCTTATTTTTATCATCGCTTTCATATTGGCTTTGATAGCCGGAATCCCGAAGGACTTCTTTCACGGCATCGGTGAGGGTAAGAATTTCCAGGCGGGACCGGAGATGGACCATCATGGATAAAAAGCTTTTCACCCGGTGCTGGACTGCAGAACCGACTCCAGCCTCTTCAGGATACTGGAGCGCTTCCCAAAGGGTTCGATGGGTTTTTGTAGCAAAATCCTCCAGGCGTTCCAGGCTGGTTTTTCCGATTCCCCGGGCGGGATTGTTGATAATCCGCTTTAAACTCACCGCATCACTGGGATTCACCAATACTCTGAGATATGCCATGATATCCTTGATCTCTTTCCGATCGTAAAAACGGGTGCCACCGACAATGATATAGCGGATCTGGCGGTTCAGCAGGGCTTCTTCCAATTGTCTGGACTGGGCATTTGTCCGATAAAGAATGGCATGATCCCGGTAACGGTAGCCCCGAAAATGATTTTCCCGGATGGTATTGGCAATATATTCCGCTTCATCATGGTCTGTTTCAGCCTGATGGAGGATGATTTTTTCTCCCTCATCCGATTCAGTCCACAGGGTTTTGTCTTTCCGGTTCCGGTTTTTTTTCACCACAGCCGAGGCGGCTTTGAGGATGGTGGCAGTGGAACGGTAGTTTTGTTCCAACTTGATGATGGTAGGGTTGGGAAACGTTTCTTCAAAATCCAGGATGTTACGGATATCGGCACCCCGCCAGCCGTAAATAGACTGATCATCATCCCCCACCACACAGATGTTGTGATGTTTTTCACTGAGTGCTTTGAGAAAAAGAAACTGGACCCGGTTGGTGTCCTGGTATTCATCCACAAGGATATAATCATAACGGTACTGCATCAGAGTGAGGACCTCGGGGAATTTTTCAAAAATCAAAAGGGGCATGATCAGGAGGTCGTCAAAATCCATGGCGTTGTTGGTTTTGAGTCGCTGTTGATAAGCCTTGTAGATGGCCACCTTTTTTTCCGCCAGAAAATCGCTACGCATGACTTCCAGAGCCTGATCCGGAAGGATCATTTGCTGTTTGCAGTCACTGATAAAATATTTCATGCCATTGGCGGTAAGGGAAACGGCGTTGACAGCCATGGAATGCATCAGATCCCGGATGAGCTGGAGGGAATCGGCTGTATCATAGATGGTAAAATCCCGGGTGTATCCCAGGCGATGGGCTTCTTTCCGAAGGAAACGGGCATTGATACTGTGAAAGGTTCCCATGTTGACCCGGGCGGCTTCGGAACCCAGCATATTGATAAGACGTTCCCGCATTTCTCCAGCAGCCTTGTTGGTAAAAGTGACTGCCAAAATCCGTTCGGGAACGGTTTTTTTTTGTTCCAAGAGGTATGCAATTTTTCGGACCAGTACCCGTGTTTTTCCGCTTCCGGCACCGGCAAAAATCAGAAGAGGACCGTCGGTGGTAAGGACGGCTTCACGTTGCCGGGGATTGAGGTTGTCCAGAAGATGTGTCATGGAGACGGAGCCTTTTCACGTTGTTGCTGACGGAATACCTCCCAGCGGACTTGCTGAAAGGCTGCTTTGGCTTTCAGATGCTCTTGGTGGGTGCGTGAGAAAATATGAGACCCATCCCCCCGGGCGACAAAATAGAGGTATTTTGTGGTATCGGGGAAAATGGCCGCCAGAATGGCATCCCGTCCCGGACTGTTCACCGGTCCGGGCGGGAGTCCGCGGTAAAGGTAGGTGTTATAGGGCGAATCAATCTCCAGGTGGTGCTGGTGCAGGCGGATTTTAGGTCCGGGTACAATGTACTGGATGGTGGGATCGGCCTGGAGTTTCATACCCCGTTTCAGGCGGTTATAGTAGACCGACGCAATAACAGGCATTTCATCGTGGATCATGGCCTCACCCTGGATAATAGAGGCCACTGTGACGATTTCTTCTACGGTTTTGCCTTTTTGCTGGATCACCTGCCGGAGGGAATCATCCACTTCTATCAGAAATTGACGAATAAGACGGCTGATAATCTCTTTGGGGGTAGCATTTTCATAAAAGTCGTAGGTTTCGGGATAGAGAAATCCTTCGAGAGAGGAAATTTCAAAGGGAAGATGAAAAAGATGGACACTGTCTTTATACGCTACAAAATCTTCTGCTGAAAAGGAAAAATGTTCACTGAGAAGGGCAGCCGTCTCTTCAAATTCCAGTCCTTCGGGAATAGTCACCCGGATTTGAAGAGGTTGGGCTACCGAGAGAAAATTGACCAGCTTCCCATAACTGAGTCCACCGGGAACCCGGTAAGTACCGGCCTGGAGTTCATCGGTTTTCCCTTGCAGGCGGGCACTCCAGTAAAAACGGCGCCGGGATTTAATGAGTCCCTGTTGACTCAGGGAATCGGCAATCTGTGTAAAGGGCGCTCCCCGGGGAATGTGGAGAGTCACCAGAGTGTCCGGAGCCAGAGGATTGGCTTCTTTGGCGGGAATCCGTAAAAGAAAAAGTCCGGCGATGACGGCACAGAGAATCAGGATAAAAATCTGACGCGACGGAAGCTGTTCCCTTTTATTGGGATTTCGGGGGCTGAAACGCCTGAGCATTGAAATGTCCCGCTTTTAAATGGATTAATACCGGTAATGATCGGGCTTATACGGTCCTTCAACCGGCGTGCCGATATATTCCGCCTGTTTTTCCGTGAGTTCGGTGAGTTTTACACCCAGTTTTTTCAGATGAAGCCGGGCGACTTTTTCATCCAGAACCTTCGGCAGGCGGTAGACTTTTTTCTCATGATCATTGGACCAGAGTTCGATCTGGGCCAAAACCTGATTACTGAAGGAATTGCTCATGACAAAGGATGGGTGTCCCGTGGCATTGCCCAGGTTCACCAGACGACCTTCCGACAGGAGGATGATGGAATGACCATCGTCAAAACGGATCTGATCCACCTGGGGTTTGACATGGATTTTTTGGGTATCTGGGCGATCCAGGACGGCATCCACCTGAATTTCATTATCAAAATGGCCAATATTGCACACAATGGCCATGTCTTTCATGGCAGCCATGTGATCAGCGGTGATCACATCGCAATTGCCTGTGGCCGTCACAAAAATGTCCGGGGTATCTTCCTGGATGGCTTTTTCAACCGTTTTGATTTCATAGCCTTCCATGGCAGCCTGGAGGGCACAGATGGGATCAATTTCCGATATAATCACCCGGGCGCCGAAGCTTTTCATAGATTGGGCACAGCCTTTTCCCACATCACCGTATCCACAGATCATAACGGTTTTACCGGCCACCATGATATCGGTCGCCCGCTTGATGCCGTCTGCCAGGGATTCGCGGCAACCATAGAGATTGTCAAACTTGGATTTGGTCACGGAATCATTCACATTGATGGCGGGGAAAAGAAGTTTTCCCTGCTCCATATACTGATAAAGGCGATGAACGCCGGTGGTGGTTTCTTCACTGACACCCCGAAGGCCTTCCGCCACACGGTGCCAGCGTTTGGGGTCGGCTTCCATCTCCTGAAGGATGAGCTTGTGCATAATCCGGAGTTCTTTATTCTTCGCCGTGATTTCCGGCAAGGTACCGGTTTCGGCGTATGCTTTTTCCAGTCTGACGCCTTCATGGACAAAAAGGGTGGCATCGCCGCCATCGTCCACAATCAAGTGCGGCCCCTTATCCCCGTGAAGAAGGGCCATCTGGGTACACCACCAGTACTCTTCCAGGGTTTCCCCTTTCCAGGCAAAGACGGGAATGCCCGCATCAGCCATGGCAGCTGCGGCATGGTCCTGGGTGGAAAAAATATTGCAACTGGCCCAGCGCACATCAGCCCCCAGGATTTTGAGGGTTTCCATAAGAACAGCCGTCTGAATAGTCATGTGAAGGCTTCCGGTAATCCGGGCACCTTTTAACGGTTTGGTGTGACTGTATTCTTCCCGGATGGCCATGAGTCCGGGCATCTCTTTTTCGGCAAATTCAATCTCTTTCCGGCCAAAAGACGCCAGAGAGATATCAGCTACTTTGTATTTCATCTGCTTCCTGTTTCTTTATACACGGTTAAAATCATCCTCATACCGGATGATGTCGTCTTCTCCAAAATAGTCCCCAATCTGGACTTCAATAAACACGGCTTTGTCGTTTCCTGTATTTCCAATCCGATGTTTGTTCCCTGCAGGAATATAGATATGATCGCCGGCTTTGTAGGGCTTGCCTTCGTCATTATTTACCACGTTCACATTCCCCCTGGTAATGACCCAGTGTTCGCTGCGGCGTTTGTGACTTTGTAAGGAAAGTCGCTTTCCGGGCAAAACGGTGATCCGTTTCACCTTGTAATCGGGTTCATCCAGCAAAACTTCAAACATACCCCAGGGGCGTTCTTCGGTGTAATTCATGCCTTTCTCCTTTTAAGGTCTGGACAGATACCAGGAGGTGACGGCAAAAACATTCACAATCGACAGAATAGCGCTGAAGGTTCCCAGCACATCCGTCACCTGTTTCATAAACTTGGGGGGAATCATGATGGTATCCCCGGGGCGAATGACCGGTAAAAGTTCTTTGTCGCCGGTCTCGATATATTTTTCGATATCTACCGTTACCAGAATTTCCTCACCTTCGGCCGTCCGTTCATTCCGGAGGACACGGACATTGGTAAGTTTGGCCATGTTGGTAGGTCCTCCGGCATAAGAGATAATACCGATAATATCACTGGTCAGGGGGACATCATAAATGCCCGGGCGGACCACCTCGCCCCAGATTTTCACGGGATAGAGAAGTTCCGCCTGCTCCTGTCGCCCCAGATTGTATCCGCTGGAGGTCATGGACCCCACATTCTGGGCGCTGAGGATTCCCGCAAAAAGGGTGAAGAGTACGAGTGTGATCCCAAATTTTTTCATCATGTTCATTCCTTTACCTGAAAGATAATCCATGGACTTTCACTGCCTTCGATTTCGAAGCCGGCCGGATCCTGGCGTCCGATGGCATCGACTTTCCAGCGGTAGGTATGATCCGGTGAGAGGGCCGATTCCGCAGCTTTACCGTCTGTATTAAAGACCACCGACTGACCTTGGCCCGTATAATCAAAGCGGGGCACACCATAAAACCATACGGTCTGCCGGGTTGTAATATTTTCAAGGCGAATATAATAATAATTGATGGAATATTGAAAGTCATTGGAAAATTTCCAGCTGAATTCAGGTTTCATCGGTGCTTTTTCCGAAAGATTCGGTTCACAATCGCCGGGAGAGGGAGTAAGGCTATAGCGAACCGTGTCGGAAGGTTCGCTTTTATTTTCCGAAACATCCAAAGCCCGGATATAATAGTAATAGAGGGTGCCGAATTCAGTATCCGTATCCACATACCCGGTATCGGAGAGGGCGGGATTAAGGGAATAGGCATAGACCGTATCTATGGCAAAAAAGTCCAGCTTACCTGTTTTACTGGTATCCGGCGCTCTATAAATGATGTAGCCTTCCAGCTCCGGATCGGTATTTCGGTACCATTCCAGGTAGATTCCCGCCACTTTATCGTCCGCATCAATGCCCGTTTCTTCATATTCCCAGGGAAGGGATTTGGGTACCATGAAAGGTCTTTGTGGCGGGTTGGGATCTTCCACATCCTCACATCCAACAGTGAATAACAACAAGCATCCCAACAGGAGGATTCCAAACCGTTTCGCTTTCATTCGGTATCCTCCCGGGTCAAGGTCAGTGAAACTTTATGTCCTACATCCAGGGGGTGATCCTGGAAAGCATAATCTACAATCAGGTGATATTTTCCGATGGGGAAACGCACGCCGGCACCGGCATTCATGCTCAGGTCGTCTTTCCCCAGGCGGAAAACCAGCACATCCATAATCTCCCACTCCACTCCCCAGCGGAAGTCCGGAGCATCGAGCCAGACATTTTGTACCATAAGACGCAGATCGGAATAGAGAAAACGGACCGGCTGATGGAGTGCTACCCCCCAGAGCATGCGCATCCGGGCCTGATCCACATGTCCGGTGGTCCAGTAGATGCCGGTGGAGTAAACATTCTGGGCTGTTACACCGAAAACAATTTCCCCCAGGTTGCGGATATAGAAAATCTCATTCCCAGGGATTATCAGGCGGAATCCCGCATCGGCACCGATGCCCCGGGCAGATTCACCATAAATTGATTTATTTAATACTTTTACGGAGATCCCTATGGGATTTTCGATAAAAAACTCGTCATATTGCCAGCCCAGATCAATACGGCGGCGGATATGGCGACCCAGGGTGAGGGTAATCAGGTCTTCCCGGCTGTCAAATGTTGGATAAGTTCCGGACTGAGTACGGACAAAATCCCGCCGTTCCAGGGTAGTCATAGAACTTAAGTCCGGATGTTCTTCAATGTCATTTACACCTACCCGGTTCCAAAGGATGGACCAGTGCCAGTGATCACCATAGCGGTTTTTATAGCCCAGGCTATACTGAAAGCCCAATCCAAACAGGGCATTATACTGGAGGTAGGTTTCCATCTTGGATCCATAGGAGAGTCCGGCAGGATTGATAGGCACCGCGCGGATACCCGTCAACTGGGTTACTCCGATGTGCCCCGTACCCATAGCAGCGGCGGGGTAGGAGGCAATCATGAAGGCATCCCCGTATTTACCGGCCCAAAGGGCTGTAAAACTAAGAAAGAATAAGTATATCCATCGTTTCATCATTTCAGTTTCACCACCTTCCCCCGGGCGGAAAAGCGTTCAGCGGAAATAATACCGTGAATTCGATAAAAATAGACTCCGTTTGCAAGATGTCGCGGAATGCGCCACTCAAATCTGTTCTCACCTTCTTTTGCGTTAATCAGACGAGTGTCAACTTCATGTCCCGCGGTATCATAGATTTCAAGCTCGACTTCGCCCATGAAGTTCAGATAAAAGTTAAAGAAAACAGAGTTGCCCCGTGCCGGGCTTGGAAAAACAACTACCTGATTGAGTCCATTCTGGGGCAGATAGCGTATAGAACTCTTAATCGACGGGTCTGTAACAGACTCGACGTAAATCAGCTGGTCTGGTTGCACCGCAAGTCGGTTGCGGCCGGCATCGCTCTGGTGTGGGTCGATGACGATATAACCCCTGAAGAAATTTGAATGAGTGCCGGCCTCGGTCAGTTGCAGTGTGAAGCCGGTCAGGTCTGATTCTGATTTGACCTTAACCAGAGTGGTGTCAGAAGTGAACCAGTTCAAATCTTCTGCTTCGATCTGAATATACAGAGTACCAAGCGGAAGAGTGCCCGAGATTTCCTGGGCAAAATGTTTTTCATAGAAAAATTTCAGATCATGAATATCCGTGGGCGAGACTGCTCCGGATTGCTGATAATAAAAGATCTTCTTGTCATTGGTCAGAATTGGACTGGTTAATTCAAGCCATTCGCCTGGTAAAAGTAAAACGCTATATTGCGGTATCGCTTTAACCGATGCAAATTCCAGGCTACATCTGAATTTTCCGCTGTCACTGGCAACTCTCGAAAGTGGCAGGCTGATGGTAGAGGTCGCTTTGGTGCCGGTTCTTATGTTCAGGGCAAAATCGCGTCCGTCGAGGTTGCTTGTCGAAGAGGCCGCAATTTCAGCAAACCCGACCGGAATGTCGATGGTGTTGCTTGAAATGAGCAGGCTGAAAGCGTTGTCGCGATATAGATTGATGCCTTGAATGCCGCCGGTAGAAAAGCCAATTGATTGTTCGGGTAAAGGCTGCCCCAGATAATCGATCAGGCCGGAAAAGTTAAGACTGCAGCTGGCTTGAACCGGCAGAGGCTGATTGGGCAGCCAGCTCAAAGAAAATGAGTCGGTTGCATTCTGAACAGTCGTATTTATGGAGCCTGCCGGATGAAGTATTTTCAGACCTGCGTCGGCATTATACAAAGACATGCGGCGCGAAAAGGTGGCGGTGATTTCGAAGCTTTCCGAAATCCCGGTTGCACCCGAGGCAGGAACTGTGCTTAAAATTTCAGGCTGTGGCGCAATATCGAAGCGAATCGCCGGGTTTTGCGAAAAGCTGAGGGTGGCGACGAGGTTTTGGGTGCTGATTCCGGTTGGGGGCGTAAAGGTCGATGCAAAAGTTCCCTGATTTGCTGAATCTTCTGAAAGACTCAGGGTAAAAGTCTGAGTTGCCGCCTGCAAGACGACCTGACGAAATTCTGCTTTGTTCTGAAAAAGATTCGTTGTCGAAGCTACAAGCATTATCGGCCCATTCACAACTTCTTTGGTAACGCTAACCGGCTGGTTGTCGAGTGGAGAAATTCCGGTGAACATTTCGAACGCAGCAAAGGTTTCACCAATGGTTGAATAAGACAGGCTTTGCGGCAACAAAAACAGGCCATTGGCATCTTTAAGGCTGGTGCTGATCTGTAGTATGTGGTCTGCGCCGGTTGCCAGACCATAAGTCGGCACCAGCTCAACATTTCGGTTAGAATTGTCGGTAGAAAATGAATAAGCAATGTTGCTTTGATTTTCGTCAAAGATTTTTATTCCTGTCAGAATTGATGCGGGGTCGATTGCTTGACTGAAATTCAGCATGAAAGGTGTGTCGAGCAGCAGGTTGGAAGTTGCAGAGGCTGGTGAAATACCGGTTAAAAGGGTGCGATTGTAAACGGTAACCGTAATGAGTTTGCTTGTATCAACCTGTGGCTGAATCGAAATTGTGGTGCCAACCGGTAAATTGACAGGAATTTCAACGGTGAAAATACCTGAAGGCGGTGCAATTTCTATCAGATTTACCTCGAGTCCGTCAAAGGTTCCATCCGATGAGTCGATGCGCACTCTGGCAGATTCGTAAGTCGAAAAAGAAACATCGTTGGCCACAAGCTTCAGGTAGAGAATACCATTGGTCGCGATAGCTCGGGTCGCGGTTGCATATGCATCTGATTCAAAATTGTCGAAAAGGCTTATCAGTGTGGGCGGGGCCGGTGGAGGTTGGGTTGTGAATCTGGTCTTGAGGCCTGCACCAAGTGGAGTGCCGCTGGAATCACGCACTGTTGCTTCAACTGACATTTCATATTCAGTCAACAGCTGCAAAATGCTGTCAGGCTGAAAGCGAACCTGTTTGCCGGTCGGGCTGATCGAAAGAGTGCCGTTTAACTGCATCCCGTTAGAGACTTTTGTCAGCTTAAAATTTGTGTTGTTTACGTCGGCAGTCTGAACAACCCTGGTGAAGTTCCAGGTTGGCCAAAGATCTGCCGGCACAGAGACTGCTCCGCTGGCCGGGCTGAAAGATGATATGGCAAAGTTCGGCAGGATGTTTAATTGAACTTTCAGATCAGGGCGGTTGTCTGGATAAATGCTGAGCTGATTGTCTGGCTCAGCAGGCACAGCAAAAGAGCCCTGAAAAATTCCCGGGCTGGCTTCACCAAGACTCAGAGAACCTGTCGACAGAACTGTCGCGTAAGTGAGATCAGCGGTCTCGGCATGATAATTGTAAAGGTTGGCGGCTTCGATTCTGGCAAAAATTACATCACCGCTTTCAACGTTTGAGCCATTGGCGATTTCACTGGTGAATGCGGCGTCAGAAAATAGTTTTAGTGAATCTGTAGACTCGGCAACGCTGAAAAAGCCGGCCTGGGTCAATGGAAAAGCGATACTGTCGGTGTCTTTAACCAGATCTGTAATTCTCAGAGAGACTGGTGAGCCAGGTTGTAGCTCTGAGTAAATGGTAATCTGGTTTGCAGCGCTCAGCAAAGGGGTATAAGAAACGATTCCGGTTACATCAGATAGAAAGATTGTGCCGGTGCTTACAGTTGTTGCATCAAAGGGCTTGTTTGCACTTATTACAAATCTGGTGTCGAGGAAAATGTCGGTTGAACCAGAAGCCGGGTCGATGCCGGCTATCAATGGGTAAGCAAAAGTTCTGATTCTGGTGAAAAAGGTTGAATCTGCATCAGATGAAATAGTAAGGGTTGTGTTTTCTTCATTGAAAAGAGTACGACTGCCTCTGAATATTCCAGTGGCTGCACCGGTTTCAAGTAGAACGAAACTTGAAGAAACACCGCTGACACTTGAAAGCATAGTTACAGATGTGCTGTCTATGGTTGTCGGCGAAAGATCTACGGCGGTTACTTCAAAGAAG
>JASGMP010000120.1 GCA_030156395.1 Fidelibacterota bacterium | reverse complement strand
GCGGCTATTGAACCCCTGAACCCATGAGCCCCTGAGCCCATGAACCAACCACAGGAGCGCAGCGACGCCAGCTTCTAACTTCCAACTTCCAACTTCCAACTTTTGATAATGATTGATTCGATTGATTGGATTGCCTGCCCCGTGAAATGAACGCAGCGTATTTCACAGGGGATTGGGTGATTTAGGAAATAAAAAAGAACGCTACAGCTGACTGGCCTGCCACAAGTTTTTGTCACGCATGGTTTTCTGAATATCCATCATGATTTCGGTTGTCCTTTTCTTCCATATAGGAGCCAGGAGCCAGGAACCGGGTGATTCGGCAAAAAGCCGCTGAAAAATGATCTTCGCATTGATTCGTGAAATGAATTCTGTGACCAAATCGAGATATTCCCTGTATTCAAAGAGATGGAATGGATGTTTTAGATATTCTTTTTCAAGCCGTGCTCCACGAATGACCTGGAGGTGATGCAGTTTCAGAAATCGGATATTCCACCGGTTGATCTCCTGGGTCATCGCCAGCATTTCTTCCCTTGTTTCAGTGGGTGAACCCAGAATGATGTGTGCTGTGACATCAAATGAATATTTTTCCAGCACCGACAAGGCATGCACTGTATCTTCCATTGTATGACATCGGTTCATCCAGAACAGGGTTTTATCATAGACAGACTCCACCCCGATTTCAAGATTCACATAAATATCACGGCTTATATCCTGCAAAAAATCCAGAGCATCCTGCTGAAGACAATCCGGCCGGGTGGATACAGAGATCCCCACAACATCCTTATCCTCCAAGGCAATTTTGATTTTATCCTTTAAAACGTAAACCGGTCCATACGTATTCGTATAACTTTGAAAATAAACAATAAATTTATCTGCATGGAAACGGTTTTTTAAATACTGTTTCCCCACACTTATCTGATCCTTCAGATCCCCTTTAGTGGCATACGGCGGCATAAATGAGTCGTTGTTACAATAAATACATCCTCCCCACCCTTTCGTGCCGTCCCTGTTGGGACATGTAAATCCGGTTTCAACAGATAAACGCTGAACCCGGGTATGAAACATATCATCCAGAAAAAATTTGTAGTGATTATATCTAAAACCGTTGCGGGCGTATGGGAGTAGTGACATGATGGGCTATCTTAATTTTTATAATTGAGAATTGAGAATTGGTGGACTGTCGACACTCGCGAGGGGACAGAGTCGATTGATTTGATTGGTTTGATTGGTTTGATTGCCTGCCCCGTGAAATGAGCGTAGCGTATTTCACAGGGGATTGATTCGATTGGATGATTGGACCCCTTGTCACGCGTCACGCGTTACGCGTCACTTTTTCAGTCCGAAGTGGATAGTGAAAAGAATATGATGCTGTTTTCAACGTTTATTTTGAGAAATTCCGGTAGAATTCCATATAGTTGTTGATGATCAGCTTTCGTCCTTCACGGGTGATGAGTCCTTTGTTTTCCAGCATTTTCAGCATTCGTGAGACGGTTTCCCGGGATGTGCCGGCCATGTTGGCAATATCTTGCTGCAGGGGAATGTCATTGATGGTCACACACCCTTTCAGATGAACACCCAGGTCTTCGGCAAGACGGATGATGGTATTGGCAACCCGGTGCTCGGCATCACTGAGGGAAAGACTTTCAATCTGCTGATCACTCCGGCGGAGTCTGCGGGCAAGTTCTTCCAGAAGGTGAATGGATATTTTGGGATATTTTTCCAACATTTCCAAAAAATCCTGCCGTTTCAACATAAAAACTTCCGATTTTTCAAGAGCAACAACATTGGCAGAACGGGATTCACCGTCCAGAATGGACATTTCACCAAAAAACTCACCGTCAGATAAAATACTGAGGATTACTTCTTTTCCATCCTCATTGATCCGGCTGATTTTTACAGCACCCTGACTGATGACAAAAAGCGTATCCCCCAGATCTTCTTCCAGAAGGATCAGTTTGTTTTTTTCATAGGTCCGGACCTGAATAGCCTTGGAAATTTGTTCAAGTTCCTGATCTTCAAGATCTTCAAAAAGGGGAATATGCCGTAATAACGAAATATCCATTTATTCATCCTCCTTATGATCGGTCTTTTTCGGGGCAAAACGATCCAGCAGATCCGGCACCAGATCAAGAATTTTCCCCAGTTGTTGTTCTTTCCCGGTAAGCATCATGAGCTTTGCATGGTCCTTATGGACCGCTATTACAGCCACAGGGTGGATATTCATCCCGCCACCGAATCCTTCTGAAACAGATTTATCGCTGTGTTGACCTTGCGAGTTATGATCTCCACTTCCAAATCCCACGGAAATCCTTGAGATAGGAATCAAGGTAAGATCATCTATGTGAATCGGATCCCCGACAACCGTCTTGGTATTTAAAAACTCATGGGCTTTGTCAAGAAGTTTTTCCAGTGTCTGATTCATGCTTAATCCTTCTTTGTAATGATGACAATTTGCGATAATGCCACCAAATAATAATTAATCTAATAACAATACCATACAAATTCATAGAAAAATATAAATCAACGTTAAAATCCATGACTTTTTTATCATACCGGAAATAGGTGGACACGGGGCCAGACATTCGTTTGGCAGCCCCAAAAGGGGGGAAAGAAACAACAGCTCCTTCAACCCAGCCGGTCACAGCCGGATTTTTATGTCCAAACACCAGATGAAAACGCTGTATTTTGAGATGAAAATATGGACGCAACCGCCGTATCTGAGGCATCAGTGTTTGCCGGATAAATGGTTGATAAAATGCAATCGTATCCTTTATACCCCTCTTTTCAGCCTTCTGGGATTCTCCACCTTTCTGTTCCTTTCCACCGGAAGATGTATCCCCCTGAATGGATGATCCCTTTTCTTCCATTTCCCTGTCCTGCATCATCTTGGCTGTCTTTTTCTTATCCCCTGTTTTTCCCTCAGATTTTAGATGATCTATTCCTGCCCCTCTTTTTATTTTTTTGAGGGGAATTTTTATAGGAAAGCCTAGTACTACAGCAGAGATTTTTATTTTTTGATCACAGTATTCGGCCCTGGTTTTGAATAGCCAGGATATCCAATAAGCAGATCCCTCCAAACGCAGATCTTTATCCGCTTTGGCTGCCTTTAAAGTTAATTGGAAAGGAATAAAAAGAATGGATACTATTACCAGTAACAAAAAAGTCAACAAGATCAGAAAAATTTTTAAAACCAGAAAGAGCATTTCTTGAATTTATGAAAATATTCTCCTTATCGTAAATAATTTCAAAAAATATTTATGCAATTTCATTGACATTATGAAGAAATGAAAATAAATTTTAAACCTATAAAAAAGAAAAAGGAGTGAAATGGCATATCCGTTATCGACAAAGAAGAGAATTCGTCAGGCTGAAAAGCGCAACCTGCGCAACCGTCATTATAAATCCATGGTAAGAACCGAGATCAAGAAATTTATGGCTGCTGAATCCAGGGAAAGCGGTCAGGAGAAATTAAAAAAGATTTATTCCCTGGTGGATAAAGTTGCACAAAAAGGGGTTTTGCACAAAAACAGGGCAGCAGACATTAAATCACGCCTTTCCCGTCATTTAAATACACTGAATTAACAATTATCTGATTTCCTTAATTTTTTAGAAGCCTCCGGACGGGGGCTTTTTTAATACAATTCAAAAAATATTCAGCGTTTTGCCATCTTTTGAAGATCACCGCTTTTGATAATACTGAGAGCTTTCTGAATATCTTCGTGCATTAGTCTGTCTTTTTCCAGATGGGGGATATCCTGCCTCAAGCGCTGATGAGTCTTTTCCAGAACGGAACTTGTTTTCAGAGGTCTGTGATAGTCAATTCCTTCGGCAGCCGCCAGATATTCAATGGCCAGGACTGTTTCTGTATTTTCAATAATTTCCAAGAGTTTTCGGGCAGACCGGTGTCCCATACTCACATGATCTTCCTGATTGGCTGAGGTAGGAATACTGTCCACGGAGGCCGGGGTCGCCAGACCCTTATTTTCAGAAACAAGCGCTGCTGCTGTGACGTGAGCAATCATAAAACCGCTATTCACACCGCTGTCCTCCACCAAAAATGCCGGGAGTCTGGACATGTGGGAATCCACCAGTTCGGCAATGCGGCGTTCTGCAATACTGGCAATTTCACTGACAGCCATGGCTAGATAGTCCATCGTCAGAGCTGGTGATTCTCCATGGAAGTTTCCGCCACTTACAATCAAATCCTTTTCTCTGAAAATAAGGGGATTATCAGAAACCCCGTTGGCTTCCCGGATCAGGATATGTTTGACATGATCATAGGCTTCCCATACCGCTCCGCACACCTGGGGATAACATCGAAAACAGTAGGGGTCCTGTACTTTATCACAGTGTTCATGGGACCGGTTGATTTCACTTTTTTGAAGATAATAGCGCACCCGGTCTGCACAGGCGGCATTGAAAGGAGAGCCTTTTGCTTCGTGAATAGCCCGGTGGAAAGGTGCCAGAGAAGCTTTCATGGCATCCAGGGACAATCCAAAAATCAGTTCACCGGAATACAGGATGTTCTCTGTACGGATCAGGGCCATTACACCATGGGCTGTCATGGACTGTGTCCCATTGATGATAGCTAAACCTTCTTTCGCTTTCAAAGTCAATGACTCACGGCCTAAAGTCCGGAGGACTTCAGCGGCATCCCTTTCTCTTCCCTTTACCATTACTTTCCCTTCACCGAGGAGGGGAAGGGTCATATGAGCCAGAGGAGCCAGATCTCCCGAAGCACCTACACTTCCTTTGGAAGGAATGCAGGGTAAAATATCATGATTCAAAAAAAACACCAATTGTTCCACAACGAGTGGCCGCACGCCGGAAAATCCCTGGATCAGGCTTTGGATTTTGATAAGCATTATAAGCCGGACAACATCTGCTTCAATATAAGGGCCCACGCCAGCGGCATGGCTCCGGATCAGATTTACCTGAAGTTCATCCAATTTTTCATCAGGAATACGAACCTGAGCCAGATGGCCGAATCCCGTATTCACACCATACATAATTTTCCCATTCCTGATTTGCTCTTCAATATAATCCCGTCCCTCCTGCAAACGGGTGATGACCGATTCATCCAATGAAATTTCAGGCCGGACCTGCAGGTAGTATTTGAAATCATCCAGCGT
>JASGMP010000119.1 GCA_030156395.1 Fidelibacterota bacterium | reverse complement strand
TTTTCTGGCAGCTATAGCCCTGATCATCGGGTGCTCGTCCCAGGAATTCACATCTGCGAAACTTTATGTCCAGCAGAAAAACCTTCCCAAGGCTGAAGAATTCTTTCTGCTCGCCATGGATCGGGAACCAACCAATCCGGAAGTCCCTTACCTTTTGGCCCGGGATGTGTACGGTCCCCAGGAAAAATATGGATTGGCCCTGGAATACCTGAATAAATCGCTGGAACGGGGTCCCCAGTTTAAGGAAGATATTGAAAAACTGAAAGAATATTACTGGCAGAAATCCTATAATGAGGGACTGAAATACTACACAGCTTTGCAGAACAAAACAGCCACAGATTCCGTAAGTGCCGTTCAGGAAGCTATCCGTTTCCTGGAAGATGCCAAAAACCTGAAACCAGATGATGAACGTGCATACTACCAGCTGGCACGAATTGCAAAAATCTATGAAAACGATTCTGAAAAAAGCATGGCCTATATCAACGAAGGTATCGAAAATTCTGAAAAAGCCCCGATTCTAAAAGAATACAAGGCTATTCAGCTGATTCAACAGGATAAAAAGGATGAAGCTCTGGCGCTGTTGAAAGATGTGATCCAGATGGAAACGGAAAGGAAACAAGATGCCGCCAAACTTTATGCCCGGGTTCTTTTGGAAGAAGAACGGTATAATGAAGCTGAAACCACTTTTAAACAAATTATAGAAGAAAATCCGGACAACTCTGATAACTATTTCAACTTGGGTTATCTTTACGTAAGAATGGCCTCGGAAGCTAAAGAACGGGGGGAAACGGAAACAGCCACCACGTATTATGAAAAAGCTAAAAATCAGTTTGAAACCGTTCTGGCCATGAATCCCGACGACATGCTTGTCCTGGAAGCCGTGGGAGATTTATACACTGAATTAAAAGACTATGCCACTGCCGAATATTACTACCAGCAAATGGTGGATAAAAATCCCATGAATGCAGATTATTTAAAGAAGCTGGGGCGAGTTATTTATCTCCAGGGCCGTCAGGAAGAAGGACAGGCTATCTGGGATCAGGCAAAAGCCATTGAATCTCTGGAATAGATCATATATCAAATACGCTTTAAAGGGGTTGGGATCAACCCCTTTTTTATTTCATGTGAATTGTCCCACAGGATGGATTCATATTCCTGATATTCCTTTTTTAAGGGGAACAAATATCCGTAACTTAGAGTAACTAAATTAACGATTCATTCTTTTCCGTGTCTAACATACGGGAAGACGAGGAAAGATTATGAAACACTTACTTTTCAACTTCTCGATGCTGACAATGATTCTTATTTTCACATCGGGATGTTATACACTCACACGGCCGCCATTGTCCGCCATTGAGGCGGATTCCTCGGCGGCCATTACCTATTACCATGAAGAATACAATGACAACCGGGTGGAAAACTATCATTTTTACGACCCTTATGGATATCATTCCTATTCGCCTTATCGTTGGCATTTACGGTATGACTGGTTTACAGGGAATTATTACTACGATCCTTACTACTATGATTACAGGTATTATAACCGGGACTGGTATTATTACAACAACCGGTATTACTGGTACCGGGACGGGTACTGGTATTATACGCCCATACCAGGAAGCGGATTATCAGAAAATGATGGAAATGACAAAAAACCTGGAAGACGAACGCTAACCGTTCCAAGGGCTATTGGACCATCTTCACCGCCACCGGGATCTATTCCGGCACCTTCGGCAAATACCCGCGTGTCTTCCGGTAATGCAAGTCCTGTCTCTTCACCTCCACCTGCCACTTCCAGTGAAACCAAATCATACTCCACTCCCAAATCATCCTCCAATGGAAGCTCATCCTCATCCGCGGAAACACCAAAAGAAACAGAAACGAAAAGTTCAGACAGTCGCCGCAGCAGTAAACCAAAACGGTAAAAATGATGAAAAAAATACTATTTACTGCGTTTTTAAGTATTCAGTTACTGTTTGCACAGTATAGTGAAGAAGATGCTTTACGCCCTTTTAACGGATTCTCCGGACATCTGCCTCAAAGTACAGCCATTGGAGGGGCGGGTGTGGCTGCAGGTCAGGTCATGCCCGAATTGACACTCAATCCTGCAAATATCGCCATGACAAAGTTCCGGATTCTCCGGGGAGCCTATGGTTCCGCAGACTTCACCAGCGGAAACGAAACATTGCCTCAAAACCGGATATCCCACGTTTCCTATACCCATGCCATCCCCGTTTTTCGCGGCCACCTGAGCTGGTCTACAGGAATTACCCAGGATCTTGAGTATGCCATGAAATATGAAATCCCTTCCTATTCCCAACGCATTGAAGGCAGCAGTTATACTTTTCATCTGGCAGGAGCTACAGAATTTGCCAAAGATTTATACATCGGTGCTGATTTTCAAATCCCAATGGGGGATTTTAAGCTGACTGCCAAATATAATGACCAAAATACACAACTTTTGGTTGAACCTTCTTTTGTCGGTGTTTCTGGAAAAATCGGCATGATTCATACCTTAACCCCATATTTGAACATCGGACTGGCTGCCCAACTGCCGAAAACTTTATGGGTGACAGAAGATAATACGGAGATTTTTGGAGACAGTTTGGTTGTGGAATATGAGCCATTTGATTACACCTTGACACGCCCTATGGAATTCCAGGCAGGAGCTGCTCTTCTTCTCAAATGGTTTGACATCTTCTATCAGGCAGATTTGATTCAGTGGAATGGGTTGAAATGGGATTCTGAAGACAGTGAGCTGTTTGATCAGAAAATCAATGAAGGGATTGAAGAAAAGTTTGATCGAACCTTAACTCACAGAGCTGGTGTATCCATTCATCCACCCTTTTTGCCCATGAATTTCTATGGGGGCTATCAGTTCAGGCCCAATCAGCGTAAAGAGGAAGATCCGGTTCACGTAAAAAGTGTCGGATTCTCATGGCTTTTCCAGCAAAGTGTCAACATCAGCACGTCCTGGCAATCTTGGACATGGACATACGAAGGGCAGGATGAATCCTGGGAACAATTACTGATTGGCATGGAATTTATCTTCTAAAAAATTTCCAACATTCCCAAAGAGGCCGTTTTTAGAACGGCCTCTTTAATTTATATCAAGTTATAAATACATTGTCATCATTTAAGAAGCTTACTAACTTTTATATAGAATTTCTTAAGCATTCACAACCGTTCACTCATTATCAGGATGCCTTATGAAACGAATGAATATCCTTGCTTCATTTTTATCCATGTTGTGCCTTGGCGGAATCTATGCATGGAGCGTTTTCGTTCCTTCTCTTAAAACAGATTATGGTCTCAGCGGTGCCCAAACACAATTGATTTTTGGAATTGTCATTGCTGTTTTCGCTTTATCCATGATCTGGGCTGGTTCCCTGGAGCAAAAAATCGGTGCCAAAAAATTGGCAATGATATCAGCTCTACTCTTTTTTCTGGGATATGGCCTTTCCGCTTTATCTGCTGGAAATTTTTTCCTGATTCTTTTGGGGATCGGTATATTCAGCGGGATTGCCACTGGTTTTGGCTATTTGATGGCGCTGACAATTCCCGTTAAATGGTTCCCAGAAAAAAAGGGGTTCATTGCCGGTATTGCGGCAGCCGGTTTTGGCGGTGGAGCTGTCGTCGTTACTCTAATGGCAGAATCCCTTTTTTCAAAAGGTTATCATGTTCTGAATATATTTATGATAATTGGAATATCATTTGGACTCATCCTGCTGTTCATGGCTCTTTTTTATACAGTGCCGGAACAATCAGCAACCGAAGTTCCCCTGAAACCTGGTTTTCTGAAAGAAAAAAAATATCTCATTTTACTCATCACCCTATTTTGTGGTACTTTTTCAGGTCTAATGGTAATCGGTAATCTAAAACCCATGGGGCTCGTCCATACAATATCTGAGCAGATTCTCGCAGCTACAATTGTTCTTTTTTCCATCGCCAATTTTACCGGACGCATAGTATGGGGCTGGCTGAGCGATTTCTTTTCTAATAGATTACTTGTTCTCTTTGCCCTGGGATCATTGAGCGTCAGCACCTTTCTGTTAGGATTTCTTCCCCTGAACAGCCTGCTTTTTATCTTACTCGCTCTGATTACCGGGTTTTCCTTTGGTTCCAACTTTGTTCTCTTTGCCAAAGAAACAGCCCAGCACTTTGGTGTATCAAATGTGGGGAAGGTCTATCCCTGGGTCTTCCTTGGATATGGCATCGCCGGAATAACCGGCCCTTTGGTCGGCGGATGGCTATCGGATATCTTCGGCAATTATCAATATGCATCTCTTGCCGCTTCGCTCATCAGTCTTGGCGGTGGTGTGACTTATTATATAACAATTCGTAATGATAATGCATGATAATGGTTCTTATACGACAGTTCCGGGCACGTTCGATATACAAATATTATAAAGGAGGTTTTTAGATGACATCATCAAACATCCCGCGGTTTTTCTGGATATCATTGAGTTTTTGTATGATTGTAGCCACTTTGGGGCTGTTGGGAATTGCCTGGCAATCCACATCCGTTTCCATCGAAATCGCCAATGCAAAAATTAATCTGTCGAGAGCGATATCCGAAGTTCGGCAAATTAAAGATGAACTTGAAATGGAACAGGAGAGACTGATTGAAGAAAAAGAAGCTCTGAATAATCTGTTAAGCAATTTGGAAAAGACATCAGCAACTTCATCTGAAACAGAAGAACTTCTGAAATCCTATTTATCTAATAAAAAAACACCATGGCCGGCAGTATTGGAGAAACAGCGTTTCAAGCAATTAGACCATCAACTGATAAACCTGGAAAAAACATTGAATCTCAAATAGGCGGGTACTACCAGGTAATTTGAAACAAAGCGGTTAAAATTTTGGCTCCGCGATCATCCAGTGGATAGCTGTAATCGACGCGGAAAATATTTAGCGCACTTTTATCCCGGTGGAAAGTACATCCTGCCGTCATTAGATTTGTTTTTCCGAAACCGGCTTCATCAAGGTATTCAAAGCGAAAAGCCGGATCAAAGGACCTAAACCAGAGATTATTTGTCTCAACTGAAGTTTTAACAAAGATATAGAAGGCATTGGAGCTCTTTCCATCCCGGTTTTGTAAGACATATTCACTACCGGTTTCAAATTTCTCTGCGGACCAGAGATAAGCACCATTGAAATATTGTCCCCGAAAATTCCGGGATTTATCTGTA
>JASGMP010000118.1 GCA_030156395.1 Fidelibacterota bacterium | reverse complement strand
GATATCCGAAAAGGAAAAGCTCAGGAAGCCCTACACAAGAGTCTTGAGCAGTTGGGACTGGATTATGTGGATCTGTATCTTGTGCACTGGCCGGTTCCTAACAAGTATGTCTCCATCTGGAAATCTATGGAAGAACTCCTTGAAAAGGGGCAGGTGAAGGCTATTGGAGTCAGCAATTACCATATCCACCATCTTCAAGACCTTCTCAAAGAAGCTCATATCACACCAGCTCTGAATCAGGTGGAATGTCATCCATATCTGCAGCACAACGATTTGAGAGCTTTTTGCGCTGAACATCAGATCGTATTTGAGTCCTGGGGACCGCTCATGCAAGGCGCTTTTTTAGAGGTCCCGGAAATTGTAGAACTGGCAGAAAAATACAAGCGAACTCCGGCTCAGATCACCCTTCGTTGGGCAAGGCAAAAAAACATCCTTCCGATTCCCAAATCTGTCAAAAAGGACAGGATCATCAGCAATGCGGACATTTTCTCCTTTGAGATTGACGCAGAGGATATGAAACGCCTCGATGCTCTGGACAGGGGGAAGCATATGGGACCGGATCCGGAGAGTTTTGATTTTTGAGGTAGGGGTTGGTAGGTGGTAGGAGTTGGTAGGTGGTAGGGGGTGGTAGGGGGTAAAAAGACTGGAATTTTCCTGTGGCACAAGTTATATTGATATCACGTGATACAGGAGATTTATCATGTTTATCCAGTTTACATTCAATATTCCGGGAGTGACCGATGGGTCGCGGGGATTCAGCCTATCGGCGGCCTCTATTAAAGCATTGCATCTAGATGTGGGGATGGGACTGATTCCAGAGACGCCTGAAGGCCCACTTTTGCGTTTTTCAGCCCTTTTGGGATCCAATAGCCGCTTAACGGCCATCTGCTACGATGCATTTCAACGTTTCCTGGATGCCATGCAGTCCGAACGACTCCTGCCGGGTATTGAAGGGGAACGTGAAATGATCTGGCTCAGGGATGGAATCCGCTACCGCTACGGTTTTGATATCCGGGAAGGGCGTATTACTGCCGAGTGGCTCTATTACAAGAAGAAAAGAGAAACCTATATTTTTACAAAACGGGAAGATGTTTTTGAGGTGAACAGCCGTTTTACAGATTTGACAGAACTGGTTCATCGGCATCTTGCGGGACCTAAAAATTTTCTCCTGGGAACGGCGGTAAGGCTTTTTCCACAGGGGATGCAGGATATCTTGCCACATGTCTTTATGCGCTGTCTGGACAGGAGCCGGTATCATGAATTTATTATCCGGAAAATCCCTGAGGATGTCCTTGCGGATCTGAACACTTTTCTTCAGCAGGCAGACCCTTCGTTTGATCAGATTATCGGAGATTCAGGTCATGTAGATAATCTCACCTTCCGCTGGAAACACCAGCCGGACATTCCTTTTGGATCCCTGCCCCTCCAGTTCAGGGAAGAGGCCCTTATCCTGGCAGAACTCTTTTATGCCCTCCGTTTCCACTCGGTGATTATCCTTCATGGCTACTGGGATTTGTTTCATCCACTGATTCGTAAAGCCATTTTGACCCGTTTCAACAATCCCCGTACCAACTCCCTGGGCAGCCAGCTGATAGTCACCACTCTCAGTCCATATAGTATACCCCACGATGTATCCCGCCGGGATCAGGTGTGGCTGATCCATGCAACCCCCGAAGGGACACTTCAGATGTTTTCACTTTGTGATTTCCGGGGAAGCGGCAGAATCTGGCGCCGGGGACGTTTTCCAGACTATTATCTGGAAGGCAGAACCGGGACTGTCCCGACGATAGAATAAAAAAATCCCCGTTCATCAACGGGGATTTTGTGAGTATTTATTCGTCCATTATTTTTGCAAAGTATCAACCGTGGTCATTGTGATTTTCATCCGGATGGGAACCAGAGGATTATCCCGCTTGTCCCGCTCGGCGTTGGCGATTTTGTCTACAACATCCATGCCTTCTGTGACTTTTCCAAAAACGGTATATTCTTTATCCAGAAATCCGGCGTCTTTATGACAGATGAAAAATTGGGATCCGGCGCTGTTGGGATCCTGAGCGCGTGCCATGGAGACGATGCCCGGGCCGTGATGAATGCTATTAAATTCCGCAGGGATGGTGTATCCTGGTCCGCCTGTCCCATCATTATACCGGTTGTCATCCCGGGAAAGTATATCCCCCCCTTGAATCATAAAACCCGGTATCACCCGGTGAAAAGTTGTTCCATTGTAAAAACCTGCTTGGGCCAGTCGCTTAAAATTGGCACAGTGGACGGGCGCTTCTTCGGGGAAAAACTGAATCACAATGCGACCGTAAGGTGTTTCAATCACAGCTCGCTCATCTTCTTTTACCGGCTGGGGGTGGGTTTGGGCAATTTCTATCAGGATATCGTCAATTTCTTCTTCCGTCAGTAAACGGGTTAAACTGGCTTCAATGCGTTTATCGTCTTTCTCCGGCATGGTAAACACCTCCTGGTATTCGTAAATGTGTCCATCTTCTTTTTTCTGGATCTTCAGAATATGCTTTCCCGGCTCTACTTCTTCAAGCAATATGGGTGTCTGCCCAACCAGGGTATCATCCAGATAAACATCCGCGGATTCCCGGTCCGCCTGAATTTCCAGAACCCCGCCTTTCCGGCCGCAGGACAAGGCTGTCATCAGAACGAAAAGAATCAAGGTTATGTGTTTTATTTTCATGTATTTCTCCTCTTCGTGTATATTGAGATGCAATTCTCAAACCTCAATTTTCAATTCTTCCAAACTCTCTTTCTGTTTTGCAACATACAGCGGAAGATCAATCATTTCTTTCTTCAAGTATCGGCTGACCGATGTATATGCCAGGTCATAACGGTTGTTTTTTTCACTGATGTGGGCCAGGACCATCTTTTTTACACGTCCTTTCCGACAAGATTCTACCAAAAGGTTTCCGCATTGGTCGTTGGACAAATGGCCATAATTGGAACGGATTCGCTCTTGAAGCCATAAAGGGTATGGGCCGTTTTGCAGCATTTCCAGATCATGATTGGCTTCCACCATCAGCAAATCCACATCGGCGGCATACGTGCTTACCGGCAATGAGACAGTCCCCAAATCCGTAAAAATACCAGCAGCATATTGTCCGTTGGAAACAATTACATTTACCGTTTCCGTTGCATCATGACTCACGGGAAAAGGCCGGATGACCATGGATTCCAGATGGATGTCGCTTCCCAGGGTATAGAGTGAGATCTGATGTACATCTTTCAGCCATTGATATCCTGCAGCAGCATACAGCGTTTCACTCAGAATCACAGGAATCCCAAAAGTCCGGCTTAAAACACGGGCTCCGGCAATATGATCCCGGTGATCATGGGTGATGAAAATACCACTTAGTTTTTCTGGTTCCCGCCCGGCGGCTCGTAGTCGGCGGACTGTCTCACGGCAGGATAAACCGGCATCAATAAGAATAGATTGTCCCTCATTTTCAATATACGTCACATTTCCTTTACTGCCGCTGGCCAAAACCTGTAATATCATGCATCATCCTTTTCAACAAAGGAATTTATGGATTTTCATCTCATGAAACAGGAGTTTTCACTAATAAAATCAGGTGAAATTCATTAAATTTTTAATCATGTTCAAAACAATGGTACCCCGATCATTCTGGATTTTTTCATTTGTGCTTCTCCTTGTCACGGGAATCCTCCTTACGGGGATCGGTTTTTTTTCTCCCAATGGCTTTCCGGCATCCTGGATCTGGCCTGCCGTGTTGAGTTTTCTGAATACAAGTTCAGCGGCCTGGTTTGCTGTCAGTGGAAAAGAGGGGACATTCAAACGACTGATGGGAAGTATTGTCTTTCGACTTGTCGCTCTGGTAGTGATTCTGCTTCTATTCATTTTGAAAGCCGGTCTTGACCCAATACCTCTTATGATTTCCTTTATCCTTTTTTTTCTTTTTCATCAGATATCCCTAATTCTGTGGTTGAAACGTGAAATACGTCGGACTCACAGCACCCTATATCCTAAAGGAAAAGGAGAAGATCATGCCTAAATCCTCATGGAAAATAATTAGCGGAACCTTTTTTTTTCTCCTCTTCCCCATCATTCTTTTTGCAGAAGTTAATGGGCCTTCCCATTCCATGATGCATAAAATGGAACTGTTGGTCCTGCAACTGGGAGTGATTATCTTCGTCGCGAAAGGAATGTCCATCCTCTTTGAAAAAATAAAAATTCCCGGTGTGGTGGGCGAGCTGACAGCCGGTATTATCATAGGTCCCTACTTACTGGGGGGGATTCCTATCCCCGGTTTTGAATATGGATTATTCGGGACCTATCTGACACTGAATCCTGGAGCAACCCTTCCCGTTTCTCCCGAACTCTATGGTATTGCGACCATTGCCTCGGTTTTACTCCTTTTCGTAGTGGGACTGGAAACCAATTTTTCCCTTTTTCTCCGCCTGTCGGCTACAGGTGTGATTGTTGGGATTGCCGGCGTGATAGTTTCCTTTCTCCTGGGAGCGGGGACCGGTATGCTGCTGCTGGATTTACCCTTTCTCCATCCTGAAACACTCTTTTTGGGTGCCATCAGTACGGCTACTTCTGTGGGCATTACCGGCCGGATTCTGACAGAACGGCGGAAAATGGATACACCGGAAGGGGTCACTATTCTGGCAGCTGCCGTGATTGATGATGTTTTGGGAATTGTATTACTGGCCGTGATTCTGGGCATGATCCCAGTTCTGAATGATTCCGGACAGTCTGTAAACTGGGGATATGTACTCCGCCTGGGGGCCGAAGCAATCGGGGTGTGGCTGCTATTTACCATCCTCGGACTGATCTTCTCTAAACGGATCAGCAATTTTCTAAAGCTTTTCAAAGGAACTAATGTCCCCGCCATTATGGCGTTCGGCTTGGCCCTGCTTTTGGCAGGAATTTTTGAAAAAGCTGGACTGGCCATGATTATCGGAGCTTATGTGATGGGGCTCAGCCTGTCTAAAACAGATCTGAACTATGTCATCCAGGAATCTCTGAAAAGCCTTTACCTCTTTGCCGTCCCCGTCTTTTTTGTCGTTTCCGGTATGATGGTGGATCTGAGTGTCTTTAGCTCCCAGACCATTATCTTTTTAGGACTCGTATATACCTTAGGCGCAATTTTGGCCAAAGTCCTGGGTTGCGGCATTCCCCTGCTTTTCATGAAATTTAATCTTTTAGGGGCTCTCAGAGTGGGATTCGGCATGGCACCCCGGGCTGAAGTA
>JASGMP010000019.1 GCA_030156395.1 Fidelibacterota bacterium | reverse complement strand
AAAGTCAGTACGGAAACTTGATTTGAAATGACGACAATCTTAAGACAAATCCAGGCAATTAATGTGTGCGTTTTTCTTGTGATGAAAACATAGTAAAAGGAGGATGAGTGATGAAAAATGGTAAAAATTGGCTTTTCCTGCCAGCCGTCTTTGTGATGGTGTTGATATGTTTGGGAAGCCTGAATGCCCAAAGTTCAAAGAATATGACGTTTCTGGGCAACTGGGGCGAAGGGGGCGGTGAAATCAGAGCCGTCTCCAATTTTGGTGACCTTGTGTATTATGGCGTTGGAAATATGCTTTCCATCGTGAGTTTTGAAAATCCTGCCAGCCCCTTTAAAGCAGGAAGTGTTAAACTGGATGATATGGTTGAAGATATCGTATGGTTTACCAAATCCGGTGTGACTTATTGTGTCGTTTCGGGGACATCCCTGAATGTTGTGGATGTGACCAACCCCATGGAACCGAGTCTGGTCAGCACTCTAAGTCTTGCAGGTTATGGTGAAGGCCTGGATATCAGCGGTGATTATGTATACGTAGCGGTCGGAGGATCGGGGATGGAAGTCATCGATATTAGCGATCCTGCCAATCCCAGCAGTGTGACTGTCGTCGCCGGTGCCGGATCAGGATATGCAGAAGGAATCAATGTCTCTTCTCCCTATGCCTACCTGGGCAATGGCGCAAATGTATCCATCTTTGATATCAACAATCCTGCAAGCCCTGCCCTGTTAAGCTCTTATGAAAATTCAGGCGGGGACTGGATTCAGGATGCGATGCCCATCTCGAACTATCTTTACGTTTGTGTTTGGGGGACAGGGATTGATGTGCTTGATCTGTCCAATATATCCTCACCTTCGTATGTGACAACCTTTGCCAATCCCACAAATGCAGATATTATGTTTGACGGGAATTATGGTTATATCGCCTCAAGAGATCACGGTTTGACAGTGATAAATGTCTCTTCACCGGGTTCTCCAACACTTGTGAATACATTTGAAACCGATGGCAGTCTGCGAAAAGTTTCTTTTGGTGCCATTACCATTGATCAGCAGATTAAAGGACATATTTTCTCTGCAGAAGTCTCCCAACTGGGTGCTATTAATGTCTCGGATGCTGCCGGTGGTATGAGTTATTCCGGTAAAGTTACCGTGACACCCCCCGCCGAAGGGATTGCTTACAGCAGTATTGTCCGGAATAATCTGGCCTATGTTGCTTACGGAAATTTCGGTGTGCGTGTCCTGGATGTTAGCAGCCCGTCCAATATCGTTGAAATGGGCAATTATGAAACAGGTGGCAGTTCCCGAAAGATCGTACTTAAGGAAGATGTCGCCTATGTGGCAAACCGTGACGGTGGTCTGCTTGTGCTGGATGTATCCAATTCTGCAGCCCCGGATTCCATCACCAAGCTGGTTGATGGAACTGTCAATGATGTGGCTATGAGTGGAGATTATATCTATTCTGCTGCCCGTGATCTAGGGATTGCTATCATTAACATATCGACGGCAAACAGCCCGGTTGAAGTTGGATACCTATCAGACTATTACGGCGAGGGTGTTGCTGCAGATGGCGCTGTGATGGGACAAAGTACCTGGGATAAGGTCTATTTTTTCGATATCTCTTCTCCCGAATCCCCGGCATTGCATGATTCGATCCGCCTGACAACCGGGACCGGTGAATTTGCCATTTATGGTGATTACGCCTATATCCACGATTATGACACTCTCCGGATCTATTCCATTGCCGACCTGGATAATGTTGAAGAAATCGGAAAAGCTTATACCGGTGGAAGCTGGGATGGAACCGTATCCGTGGATGGGGATTATGCCTATGCCAATGCTGAAACAAACGGTGTCAGAGTCTTCGATATCAGTGATAAAACCAATCCTACGGAAGTCGGTCATTATGACGGCACCAATTCAGCACGTGGCGTGTTTGCACAAAACGGTTTGGCCTATGTATCGGAAAAAGAAGGCGGATTAGCCATCTATCGCAATGAACTATATGTGTCAGTGAAAGAAAATAGCACGGTTCCTTATACATTCGTGTTGAAACAAAACTACCCCAATCCTTTTAACCCTGTGACATCCATTGATTATACGGTTCCCATAGGTAAGAATATGGTTGAACTGGAAGTTTTCAACTCACAGGGACAGCACATTCGTACCCTCGTAAGTCAGGAACAGCTTCAGGGCACATATCATGTGGTATGGAATGGCCGTACCGATTCAGGAACCTTAGCTCCAACGGGTATTTATTTTTACAGATTGAACATTGGAGATAGGTCACTGACACGTAAAATGATTCTTTTAAAATAATGATTAATGAATAACAATAAGAAAAACGACCTCAAGAGATAGGATTATGAAAAAGAATACTTGGCTTCGATTATCGGTCACCCTGATCTTTGTTCTCCTTCTTCCTTATATACTGCATGCCGCAAATACAGGTAAAATATTTGGTAAGGTAACTGATGAAAAAACAGGGAAACCTTTAATCGGAGCCAATGTTCTGATTGAAAATACAAACCTTGGGAGTTCAACAGATCAAAATGGCCAGTTTGTGATTCTGAATGTCCACCCCGGGACCTATACGCTCATCATTTCTTATATGGGGTATACAACCGTTGCCGAAACAGGTGTTGAGGTTCGCGTGGATAATACAACCTGGATTGAAACAGAACTCTCACCGGCGGTGATTGAGGGGACCACAGTGACGGTAACTGCTGATAAACCCCTGATTGACAAGACAACCACTGGCAGTAAGCAGGTTGCTTCCAGTGAAGATTTTGCCAAAGAACCGATCAATTCAGTTGAAGAAGTTTTGGAAACCCAGGCCGGTATTTTTCAGGGTACTTACCGGGGAGACTCCCAAGTTCAAATGGTTTACATGCTCAATGATATCAGTGTAAACAGTGGACTTTTTTCCGATAACTTTACCGGATTCAATCTGTCTGCCATTCAGGAAATTTCTGTGATGACCGGTGGCTATAGTGCTGAATATGGTGAGGCCCGGGCTGCTGTGGTAAATGTGGTGGAAAAGATGACAACCGGTCCAATTAAGGGAACAGTACAACTGCGTATGAGGCCTGCCGGTAAATATCATTTTGGGCGGAATATGTATAGTAAAGAGAATTTTGATTATACATATTTCAATCTGGAATACTGGACTGCCCAGACAGAGAATCCTTCCAGTAAATTTTATGGTCAAAATCCTGACACACTGTTACACAACTGGCGACAAGAGACTACACCGGATCCGGTTCAGGGGGATTATGCCGAAAGACCCGAATACAGTGTTGAAGGGACTTTATACGGCGGATTAAATAAAAATGTAAGTTTTCTCCTTTCCGGAAGGTACAAAAAAGGGGTAAGCATTTATCCTCAGGGAATCAGCTATAATCCGGAGCATAACCTTCAGGGATATCTCAATTTTCATCTCTCGTCCAATATTCAACTGAGAATAGGTGGATTTTTCGGTGGTTATGAAAGTGCCGAGTCCATGGGGACCAATTTTGATTCCTGGGAAGCAGCACAAGAGCATCAGTGGCTGGGTCAGACGACAGTTACAACGCCCTATTCTGACAGTAAATACAACCCATTGGGAATTATTTATGATCATTATCCGGAGCTGCGAAAGTGGTATCAGGCGTATGCCCGCCTGACGCATACCCTGAACGATAAATCCTATTATCGGATGGTTGCCAGCTATCTCTATGATAACATGGACAGGTCTGATCGTTATGGTGTGACCAGCGACAGCCTGTGGTCACGCCGTGATGATACCTTTATTATGGGGAGCCGGTTTTATAAACAGGGATATTTCCATGCCTGGGACAAGAACAGATCCGTTGTAAAACAGCTGGATTTCGACTACACAAATCAGTTTCTGACTAACCAGCAGCTAAAATTCGGATTCGGAATCCGGCAGTTTAATTTTGATGTGGAACATTTCATGGCATCCTATGAAGGGGGCGGCCGCTGGAATTTGTTAAATGTTTTTGACGGGAAGCCCTATGAGGGTCACGCTTTTATCCAAAATTTGATTGAATATCCCGGAATTATCCTGAATGCCGGATTCAGGTTGGATTTCTTTAACCAAAACCGTGAAGCATCTGCGAACATGTTTGATCCTTTGGCCATGCAACCTTCCACACCCGGACACAATCCGGACCATCCCCTTGGAATCCCAGGAGATCCTGAAACGGTTCCAACGGAACTCCAGTGGCGGGTAGCACCCCGACTCGGCATTTCACACCCCATCAGTGAACGGTCGATTCTCCGTTTTTCCTATGGCCATTTCTATCAACGGCCTTCCTGGTCTAAAATGTTCGGATTCCCTTTTGTGAATTATACCGAGAATATGGCTACAGCTCTTGATCCCTTTGCTTCAAATGATACACTCTTACAGGAAACCTATATGGAAGAATGGCAGGGCTTTTATGGAAATCCAAAACTCAGTTATGAACGGAGTATTCAATATGAAGTAAGTATGGATTATGCCTTTGAGCAGGGATTTGTTGTAAAAATTACAGGTTATTATAAGGATACGGATAATGAAGCATCTGTTATTACCGGATTGTATGCCAAAGACTATACAGCCACAAAAGCTTTTATGGTGAGTAATGGAGGATATTCAGATACCCGGGGGATGGAATTTAAATTGGATTCACGCTTTAAAAGTGTCGTAAACTTTGGTGTCAGTTACGATGTCTATTGGAATTTCTACGGTGAAGTAGGGTTTACACGCCTGAACGAACCGGGGTCTGATTTTATTGATCTTCCCATCGGTCAAAATTCGTCAAAGGGTAATTGGAGCGGGTTCCAGAAAATCAAGGGATGGCTGAGCCTGGATTTTCCCAAAGATTGGGGCCCATCCATATTGAACGTAAAACCCCTGAGCGATACCCATATTTATACCTATCTCTGGTGGAGAAGTGGAGATCCTTATACCTATCATCCCCCCGGAGATCTGTCCACCCGTGAAAATAACCGCCATTGGTTCAATATCTACCAGCTTAATCTGAATGTGGCCAAGGGATTTTATATTGGGAATACCCGTCTGGAAATCAGTGCCGATATCCGGAATGTTTTTAACCAGAAATTCCTGGCTCGTCTTTATGGTGATGACCTGAAATACTACCACGAAAACAGTCATTTACCTCTGGAAGACCGGCTTCCCAAAAACAGTTATTCCAAAGAACCAAATGTTTGGCATTGGTATTCCTACGAAGTTCCTCCACGCCAGGTATACCTTGAACTGAAATTTGATTTTTAATGAGTGAAACCATGAATCATGACACATCATATCCGGGAAAAAACATGAATAAAATGTATCCACCCAAATCTTTTCCATATTACAAGCTCTCCCTTATTTGCCTGCTGGCCCTGTTTGTATTGGGTGTGGGAACGCTGAATGCCCAGGTCAGTTGGACCAAGCAGACTCTAAAACGGGGAAAATTATGGGCCACAGTATGGAATTCCCTCCAATACGGTGATCCTACAGAACCGGTGAATGCATATCATACACTGGATTATCCGGGATATTCAAAAGGAACGGATATCAGTGATGTATTGAATTATGCCGGAGCCGTGGGATATGCGATTTATGGTAAAAGAAATAATCTGGAACATGCCTATTCCCTTGATTCACGGTATTTCCCGTCCGGTGAAGATGTCTTTGCGATTGAAGAGGCACTTTTAACAAAAAATTATAATCTGGAGGATATCCAAACCCCGGGGGAGGAAATCGTAACCGGTGCCCACCACCTATATAATCTTGCTGTCGATATCCGACGGACAAGCCGGGTCTGGAGCTATCCTAAATACGATGATTTTATTATTCATGAAGTGGAAATCACAAATAAACGTTTTTCCAATATCACGGATCTCTATTTCGGCATGCGTTACAGTCTTTATATGACTATTCGTTCAGGAACACAGGGGGACGAAAAATATGGATGGGATGAAGAAAATAAACTCTTTTATTTTTACGATCACCGGAGTTTTAACTGGGAGGATGAGACACCTGTTGCCTTCAATTTTGGAGTAGGGCCTGAACGAGGCGATATTGGCGATGCGAGAGATATTGATGAACCCAATTCCTTGGAACATGAGCTCGATGCTCCCGGATATTTTACGGCGATTGTCCTGGATTCAGCCGGGGGGAATATCTATCAGAATATTCTCGAATATGGTTCAAAGAGCGGGGAAACGGGAGCTCCTGTGGAAGACAGAATTTTTATTCATACGGTTGATGAACCGGCTCGATTTAAAACCGTTATGACCCATCAGCAACCCCGGATGTCCTGGGATGAAGCTCGGGAGGCTGGCGGTGAAGGTGGCAATAAATATGAAAGAAGTCCGATCTACCTCGTAAGTGTCGGCCCTTTTTCCCTTGCACCCTATGAAACAGTAAAAATTGTCTATGCCGAAGTGATGGGTGAAATGGACCGGGAAAAAATTGTGGAAGGGGGGGTAGAGAATATTGATCTCATGGCCACTGCTTCCAGGGATTCCATGTTGAAAAATGTGAGAGCTGCCAAACAATTGTATCAGCAAAATCTCATTCCTGCCAAGCATCCTCCCATGACACCCACAAATGGAGAAAACAGTCTGACACTTACACCTGAAAAAGGGTTTATTCGTGTAGAATGGCCGCCTATACCTGCTTCATATAAAGACCCAGTAACAGGTGTGAACGATTTTGCCGGATACCGGGTGTACCGGTCTACCTACTTTACCATTGGACCCTGGGATTTAATTGCTGATATCCCCAAAGATTCAGTAAACGTTGTGAATGGTTATGTCCAATTTGAAGATCATGGGATTTCCGGGGCGGTTGGTGTTTATTATACGGTGACAAGTTATGACTTTGATGGGAATGAAAGCGGGAAAGTGAATAATAACCGCTTTCCCGTCTATCCGTTTATTGCCGATAATGAAAATTTTCCTAAGGATGTCTACGTGGTTCCAAACCCCTTTATACAACACAGCGGTTTGACGGGACAAGGTGAACGATATCGGATTGATTTTATTGGACTGCCGGGTAAAGCACGGATTAAAATATATACCATGGCCGGTGATTTGATAAAAACGATTCATCATGATGATGGCAGCGGGTCTGCAGCCTGGGGTAGTGTGACCAATCTGGATTATCAATTGACAGACTGGGCGCTCACGGTTGCACCGGGGGTGTATGTCTATCTGGTAGAATCTCTCGTCGCGGGACATTCAGGTGAAACCTATATCGGTAAATTTGCAATTATTAAATGAGAAACAGGTAATATTCATGTCACGTCAAACACAATACAAGTATCTGATATCAGGTTTTTTGCTCGGTGCTTTGATGCTTTTTCCCCCCATGCTGAAAGCACAATCTGGAATCGAACCCACTGAAATCAACAGAGTAGGCCAGTCAGGATGGCAATTTCTCAAGATTAATGGGGATCCAAAACAGGCTTCCCTTGGCGGATCCATGATGGCAACTCACTTTCCAGGTCCCAATGTCCTTTTTGGGAGTCCGGCAATGCTTACCCTTGTGGAAGGAACAAATGTTCAATTTAATTCACAAAACTGGATTGCAGATATCCAACACCACTCTATGGCTTTTTCACAGACTTTTAACCGGATCGGGACCATTGCCCTGAGTCTGGTTGTGTTAGATTATGGGGATATTCCTGAAACCATTCATATGCCACTTCAAGGAGGCGGGACAGTCCCTTTTGTCACCGGTAATACATTTACGGCCAAGGATATGGCGATAGGTTTCTCATTTGCCAGAAGTATTACAGCACAGCTCTCTCTTGGGGGAACGGTCCGTTATATCAATGAGACCATTGCAGAGACGGGGATGTCCAATTGGACTGTAGATTTTTCTACTTTCTATTACACGGGCTTCAGATCGTTGCGGATGTCTATTGCTGCACGCAATTTTGGGCCGGATACACATCTTGTAGGTTATAGTGAAGAGCTTCAATCTGAACCGCTGGATGTGCGAATGCCTCTGGAATTGAGGGCAGGAGTGGCTTATGATATCCTGGAAAAAGATGACGATCCCCATCTTTTAACGGTGATGTCAGAGGGGAAAGTATCCAGTGATGGGCCGGAAAAGGTCCATCTAGGTGCTGAATATATGTATAACAATCTGTTGAGTTTCCGAATGGGTTATAAGTTTAACTATGATGAAGAAGGACTGACGCTGGGTGCAGGTATAAATTTTCCAATAGGTCAACAGCAATATTCATTAAATTACGCCTATCTTGATTTTGGTAATCTTACTAACGTACAAATGCTCTCCCTGGGATGGACAATAATAACGGATAAATAATGGAAATTCAATGGTAAATAAAATTGTTGTGGTTGGCAGTTATAATGTAGATATCACCCTGCAAACGGAGCGATTTCCGGAAGCCGGAGAGACAGTTTTAGGAAAGAGTATCACTTTTTCACATGGGGGGAAAGGAGCAAACCAGGCTGTTGCCGCAGCAAGAGCCGGTGCCAATGTGTCTTTTATTGCCCGGGTAGGGGATGACGAGTATGGCCGTAAAGCCATGATCGATTTGAAAAAAGAGCATATCAATACGGATGGGGTTATTTGGGATTCCAGTACCCCTACAGGTATGGCATCAATTACAGTGAATAATCAGGGTGAAAATTGTATTGTAGCTGTTTCCGGGGCCAATGCCCGCTTATCACCCCATGATATTGACCAAAACAAAGATTTGATTCACGCTGCCGATGTGCTTCTTATTCAACTTGAAACACCGTTGGCAACAATCGAAAAAGCGATTCGAATCGCACATGAAAATAAAGTGTGTGTGATCCTGGATCCGGCACCGGCACAGAAAATAAAACCTGAAATTTTAAGCATGGTTTCTATGATTACCCCCAATAAGGGAGAAACCGAATTCCTGACAGGGCGAAAAATAACGGATGAAGATTCATTAAAAAAAGCAGCCAATCATCTTTTGTCCATGGGGATAAAGGTGGTTATTATTACGCTGGGCGAAGAAGGTATCTATTGGGCTACTCGTGAAGAACATAAAAAAATACCGGCCTGCCAGGTTCGTACGATCGATAGTACCGGGGCAGGTGACGTATTTAACGGTGTTTTGGCTGCCCGGTATTTGCCGGATAAATCGCATCTTGTGAAAGCAGCTATCTATGCCGTAGCTGCTGCGTCTCTATCGGTAACAAAAAAAGGGACTCAATCCGCCATCCCTAAGGCTTTTGAAATCGATCAGTTTATGAAAAGATCTATTTATAAAAATTTATTGACTGATATTTCGTAAATTCTGAATAGGACACTTATGAAAAACAAATTTCTGCAATGATCCACTAAACCAGTAGAATGACCATAGGATGCATTTCAAAATATAAAAATTATTTAAGATTGTGATACATGAATTACAATAGCGGACAACAACCTATCACTCTGAACAGGAATATGCAGCAATTGCAACTCCTCCTGCCCATTCTGCTGCCGGTCCTTCTTATTTCTATTATTCCCCTTATCCAGGGGATTTATATCGGGTTTACAAATTATGAACTGGGATCTTCACCCACATTTACCGGACTTGAAAATTATCGTATCATGTTGCATGACCGTTTTCTGTGGCGATCTATCGGAGTAGGATTTATTTGGACAATCACTGTAACGGTTCTTCAGGTTACTCTGGGCATGGGACTTGCTTTGTTATTGAATAAGAATCTGGTGCTGACACCTCTGTATAGCGTCATGATGCTTGTGCCTTGGGCTATGCCACCGATTGTCAGGGGACTCATGTGGCGTCAGATTTATGAACCTGATACAGGAGCTTTGAATCTGATTCTTGCCCAATTGAATGTAATCGAAGCCCCCATAAACTGGCTGACCAGTTTTGAGTTTGCCATACCAGCCATTATTGTTGCAGGAGTGTGGGGTGAACTCCCAAAAGCAACTCTTTTCTTTCTGGCGGGACTTAAAACCATTCCTGAAGAACTCTATGAAGCTGCGAATCTTGACGGGGCTGGGAAGGTTCGTGTCTTTACCTACATAACCCTTCCTATGTTAAAACCTATCATTGCAGCGGTCGTCTCCCTTTCTTTTATGTGGAATTTTAATGCATTCGGCCTTGTCTGGGTGTTAACCCAGGGCGGACCTGGTGGGCTCACCCGCCTTCCCATGCTGGCTGCCTATGAAGAAGCTTTTCGCTATGGATATATCGGTTATGCAGCCGCTATCGGAAATGTGATGGTTCTGATTATTTCCATCGTCCTTTTCTTCTATCTGCGGGTACAATTGAAAGAACGAATTTCATGACTTCTCTTTTTAAAAAAAATCAGTTGATTCAAATGGATTTTCGGAAGCAAAAGTCTTCGTATAAACTGAAAAAATTTCTGGGACATGGAATACTACACCTGATTATTGTCCTCTATCTTATCTATCTGATTTTTCCATTGATATGGATGGTTTCGACCTCTCTGAAACCCACATCTGAAATTTATTCCGGCATCCCTTCTCTTATTCCCCGTCATGCTACTCTTAACCACTATTTTACGGTTTTAACAGAAGAAAGGCTTTTGCGTACCATTGCCAACAGCCTTTTTGTAGGTGTGATTACAGCCTTTGCCGTAGTAGCCATTACCTTGCCTGCTGCCTATGCATTGGTAAGATATAAAACAAAAATCAACAACGTGGTCCTGGGCTGGATTTTAACCTCCCAGATTTTTCCGGCGATTCTTCTTATTATTCCCCTCTATATGATTCTCCGTCCCCTCAATCTGGTGGATTCTCTGGGGGGCCTGATCCTGGTGTACGTGGTTTGGGATATTCCCTTTGTTCTCTGGATGTTACAAGGATACGTCAAAGAAATTCCACTTGAACTGGAAGAAGCAGCAACCATTGACGGGGCGACACGGGGACAGATTCTCTACCGGATTATTTTTCCCCTTCTTCTGCCGGCGATTGGGGCGGCTACTCTTTTTGCCTTTATTACTGCCTGGAATGAGTTTTTCTTTGCACTGGTTCTTATGAAAACACCTGATCTGATGACCCTTCCGGTAGAACTTGCACGGTTTACGGGCATTGAAGGACAGGCAAGGACCGGGCCACTGGCGGCAGCCAGTTTTATTGCAACCATTCCTTCTATGGTGTTTTTTATGATGATTCGCAAATGGTTCTCTTCCGGTGCCTTATATGGAGCGGTAAAGGGTTAATATGAATAGAGTATGGCAATATATCATGGCCTATAAAGGGTTTATTCTTGCAGCCATCCTCTCCCTGATGATTATTGGTTTTTATCTGTGGGGAAGATATACCGGTGTATCCCGGAATTCAGAGGCAGATGATCGTACCATTACATTTTTAACCCTGGCATGGCAGGATGAGGCCATTGATGCTGTTCGGGACATAGTAAATCAATGGAATTCACAGCATCCCAAACAACCGGTTGAACTGATTCAGGGGACCTGGAATTCAGTCCATGATTACCTGATTACAGGTTTTGAAACAGGGGATGTCCCGGATATCTTTCATTACGAATCGGCTGTGATTGTGGATTTTGCCCTGAGAGGTTATCTTGCAGATTTAAATCCTCTCCTTGGAGATGAATTGAAAGAAGATATCATGGATGTCGCCTGGACTTCTGTTACCCGTTCTGATGGACGGATTGTAGGTGTCCCCTTTATTGCCGAATCCTTTATCGTTCTTTATAACCAAAAAATGTTTGAAGAAGCCGGTATTCATCCCCCGGATTTTGATCATCCCTGGACCTGGAAGGATTTACAAAAAGCTGCAAAAAAATTGACGCTTGACCGGGACAATGATGGTTCTACCGATCAGTGGGGAACGGCGATGGGACTTCGATCCTGTGCAAATCTTATTATGAATCACAGCATTGCTTTTGGGGGATCTTACTTTTATAAAGATGAAGATGGGCATATCTTTACACGTGTTGACGAAGAAGAAAAGGCATTGCTGCAGATTATTCTTGATTTGCTTTATGAAGATAAAACCATGACTCCATCAAGTCTGGGGCAGTCAAGTTCAGGACTCATCCCCGGATTTATTGCCGGACGTTATGCGATGTTAGTGGGGGTGGGTTCTTGGGCCCGTCAGCAGGTGGTTGAAAACGCCGATGATTCTTTCAAATGGGGGGTGATGCCGCCTATTAAAGCAAAAACACAAAAAGCCGGATTGAATACGCAGACTTTCAGCATTCCAAAATCCTGCCAGAAGATTGAGGACGTGATTCCCTTTTTGGAATTTCTGGTGAGCCGTGAAAATATGACTCGGCTGGCATTGGCAGACTGGATGATGCCCACCCGGGAATCCTGCCTGGAAAGCCCGGTTTTTAATACGGTAGATGATGGGTGGAAAGTCGTGACGACTTCAGCACAATATCTCTCTACAGGCCCATGGGTCGGTTTACCGGGATATACGGAATGGAAACTCCGGGTGGCTAACCCGGTGTTTCAGGAACTCTTTTCTAATCGGATCACCGTGCAGGAAGCAGCTCAACGGATTGAAAGAGAAAGTCAGTCAGTTTTTATGCGATATCAAATGCGGGACATGCAATGGTGAACTCAAATCATCATATATTTTATCGCCGTATTTCAGGCACTCTTTTCGGACTTGCTGCCGGAGATGCCCTGGGTGCTTTGACAGAAGGAATGGATCCCCATGCCATTGAAAAGAAATATGGTTATATCACCGGCTTTCAATCAGATAAACAAACCGGTACCGACGATACGGAATTTGCTCTTTTCTATATTGATTTGCTGGAAAAATATGGCTTGAATATTACACCTAAGCTCATAGCACGTCACTGGCTTGAAGATATTTACCATCCCTCGGAAACTTATAAAGGTGCAGGCTTCAGTGAAACGATGACTCTTAGAAATTTAAAACAGGGACTCCTGCCCCCAGATTCCGGACAACATCTTCACAGCTGGAGCGATGGTCTGGCCATGTGCGCCGCTCCTTTTGGATGTGCATTCCCTGGCAAACCGGATAAAGCAGCGGAACTGGCCTCTGTCTTTGGCTGTGTCAGTCACTCAGGTGAAGGAATTTACGGGGGAATGGCAGTAGCTGCAGCGGTTTCATCAGCAATGACCGGATCAACGATAGATGAAATCATTCAGAGTGCCTGCAGGTATATTCCCGGAGATTCCTGGGTTGCAAATGCTATTCTCACAGCTGCTGATATTGCACAATCTGCAAAAAATGTTCAATCGGCAATACATCCTCTTTACGCCTCGTTGGTCTGTGATGTATATCCATGGCCGGATCTTGCACCGGAAGCGGTGGGACTGGCTTTCGGACTTTTTGTGGCTTCAGGAGGTGATTTTGAAAAGGCGGTATTGGGAGCCGTGAATATGGGCAGGGATTCAGATACGATTGCCGCCATTTCAGGCGCCTTGTGCGGGGCATTGGGTGGAATTCATATCATCCCGCCACGACTTTTAGCCAATATTTACGCTGTCCCGGGACATTGTATCCGAAAAATGAAAGGAAAAACAATCCTTTCTGCCGTTGAAAAGCTCATGAATCTCATGCGTGATACGGGGAATGAATATGCCTAAAGCAATTCAAGAAAAAGTATTTGCGGCACTTGCAGGTTTTGCTGTGGGAGAAGCCTTAAGTTGGACATCCCCCTTTAACCGCAGCCAACTTATGCCCGCATGGCTGCATCGTATTCGTTCCGATATAGAGAAAGATAGATATCATAAACATATCACAAGCATTCCCGTCCCCTTTTCTTTAAATCAACATCCCGGATATCTTTATCCCGGACCTGCAGACCTTACAGAATGGATGGCCTGGAGTGGATCCCAGTTGTTGAAATATGGTGGTGTTTTTAATGCTTCAATGTTGGAATCGGCCTGGAAACCGCTGGTGGACCAGTCGGAACACCTTCACAGCAGGATTAGTATTCATGCTGCCCTTAAAAATATGAAAAAAGGATTCACGGCTCCTGAATCGGGACATTTCAATCCACATTATTTTGATGATGCTGCGCTTCCCAGAGCTTTAATCATTGGCCTTGTCCATGCAAAAGAACCGAATACTGCATCTGCCCAGGCAGCCCTGGACGCTTCGTTTACCCATTATGACGAAGGGGTGTACAGTGCACAGGCACTTGCAACCGGAATGAGTTATGCCTTTAATGGCCTTGATTTCTATCACGTTTTTGATTCGGTTATGATGGAAATACCTTCGCAAACCCTTACGTATAAATCTGTTCGTAAAGCCCTCGACTGTGTCCCCCGTGCAGAAGGAAGTCCCGTAAAACTGGCCTTTCTCCTCTTACGGGAGGTATGCAGCCCGGAATATAGTTATGGGAATATTGCCCACGAAATTTTGGGGTGCGCATTGGCGATTGTTCACCTGACAAAGGGTGATTTTGATCAGACACTTGCCACTGCAGCTTTGTTACCAAGATTAGGATCAGGACTCATGGCCGTTTCCGGGTCCATGGCTGCCATGATGTCCGGCCTTCCTGATACTCTGTGGCTGGAAGAGGCATTTTTAACACTCCGGGGCGATTTTGTGCCATCGGTAAAAGGACTCTCACTGATAAACCTGGCGGAAGAACTGGCAAAAATCATGATAAACCGAAATAAATGAATATGAAAATCCGTTATCTTGATCCATTGGAAAGATTGGAATATGAAATTCGGCAACTAGGCGAAGAAGGATGGGATATAACTGAATATCAACTGACATATCAGAAACTTGTTGCCGATAACGATGATCATATCCAGGAAAAAGCTTTAAAAATCCTGAAAGAGATGTATCATCACTATACTCCTTTGAGAGAAAAAAAGTTGGATTTGCATCGACCAGGGGATATCAGTTTCCCACAGCCGGAACAGGATAGGATGCAATTTGCAGCAGGACTGCAAAAGAGTAATGAATTATATGATAAAATATTGGGAGGATGGACCGGCCGGGCTGCCGGATGTCTTTTAGGTAAACCGGTGGAAAAATATAGCCGGGAGATTATCCGTGAAATCCTGGAATCAAATCATACATGGCCCTTAAACCACTATTTTACAGCGAAAGGTATGCCGGAAAGTGTTTTAAAAAAATATCCCTGGAAACAACGGGGTGGTTTTGAGAGCCTGAGAGAAAATATTGTCTGTATGCCGGAAGACGATGATTTGAATTATACCATGCTTAATTTATTTATCGTGGAAAGATACGGAAAAAATTTTACATCGGAAAATGTAGGGGAATCCTGGCTTCACATGCTGCCTGTGTATGAAACGTTTACTGCAGAACGTGTGGCTTATTTTAATCTTCTCAGTGGTGTGTCACCTCCGGAATCAGGACGATATCTCAATCCGTTCCGTGAATGGATCGGAGCCCAGATACGGGCAGATCTCTGGGGATATATCAATCCTGGTAATCCGGATCAAGCCGCGGACATGGCTTATCGGGATGCGTGCATATCCCATACCGGGAACGGACTCTATGCGGAAATGTTTTTTGCTTCAATTATAGCAGCAGCGTTTGAGGAGAAATCACTTGAAAAACTCATTCAGATTGGATTGTCCCGGATTCCTGAACAATCACGGCTGAGTCAGGCAATTCAGTATACGCTTAAGGCGGTGAAACCAAAACTGGACTGGGAAACAATTGTGGATACATTATATGCAGAATTCGGAAAATATCATTGGGTCCACTCAATCAATAATGCCGCTCTGACTGTTGCGGCTCTTCTCTATGGGCAGGGGGATTATGAAAAAACGATCTGCCATGCTGTGATGGGAGGTTGGGATACAGACTGCAACGGAGCGACTGCCGGGTCTGTTGTGGGAGTAATGCAAGGATACTCACGATTACCGGACAAGTGGATCAGGCCCCTGAATAACCGCATCCGCTCCGGTGTAAAGGGATTTGACAAGATATCCTTTACAGAATTGGCACGACGAACACTCAATGTCACACTTAAAACCTCCGTAAAAAATAAAAAAATGGAAAAAATGACGTATCAGGATGATTTTTAAGAAAAAAGAGAGCGATAAAGATGAAAAATACGAAAATAATTGATTATCAGGATAAAGCAGCCGGTTGTCTGATTGGTTTGGCTATAGGAGACGCTTTTGGGGATGCTGCCCGGGATCCGGAAAATCAATTTCTATATGGCATTACCATGGATTTCCCCGAAAAAGAAACCGGGAGTACGGATGATACGGAATTTGCCTTGTTAACAGCGGAAATCCTGATTCGGACCGGGGGTAAACCTGCTCCAGAAGATGTATTAGCTGCCTGGAAAGAACATGTTGTTGTCCAGGATGAACTCCGTAGGGGTGGGGCCAGTGAACGTGAAGCAGCCGCCAATATCAGAAACGGAATCATAGCACCCGATTCAGGTCGGTTTAATGCCTTTTCCTATACCGATGGGGCTGCAATGCGGGCAGCGCCAGCCGGGATTGTGGCTGCCGGAAATATAAAACGGGCGATGGAGTTGGCACAGATAGACGCAGAAATCAGCCATAACATGGATGGTATTTGGGGTGCCCAGGCTGTTGCCGCCGCGGTAGCTGTTGCCATGGAATCAGGGACACTGGATGAAATTCTGGATGCTGCCCAGCAATGTGCACCGCCTGACAGTTGGTTTTATCACTCTTTGAAACGTTGTTTTGATCTTCTGGATCACTATGACAACAAGCTTGAAAAAGTGTGGATGCCCTTGCACCAAATACTCCGGTGTGAAAATAAAGCGGCTGTCCCGGAAGCTGTAACATCGGCTTTAGCCATCTTCAAATTAACAAATGGAAACTTTGAAAAGGGAATTCTTTACAGTGGAAATTATGGCCGGGATTCTGATACGATTGGAGCTGTGGTTGGGGCTATATCCGGTGCCTTACATGGTTTAAATGCAATTCCCCAAAACTGGGTGGATAAGGTCCGTAAACCAAGCGGTACATGTTTAAACTTTACCCATGGCAAAGATCTGATCCAGATGGCGACAGATTTGGCAAAACTCATTTGAAAAACAATAAAATGAGGGATAAAAATCCTATAAAAATGAATAAAATACTCACAAGAATACTTTTGGGACTGATTCTCTGTTCTGCATTTCTACAGGGTGGTACAAGTCTGACTGATACACTGAGCTCCTCTGTTTTGGGTCAGGATTGGTATGTGCGAATCTTTTTTCCCGATTCATTCGATCCTGATGAAAATACGTATCCTGCCCTTTTTCTGTTGCATGGAAGCGGAGGTGATGAACAGGCCTGGGATCCCATCTTTCCCCTGCTGGATTCCTTGATACGGGAAAAGGAAATTGCTCCCTGTATTGCCGTGGCACCTGCATCGGGGACATCCTGGTGGGTGGATGGACCGATCCCCTGGGAAACAGCCTTTATTAATGAATTAATCCCCTATGTGACCCGGAAATACCATCTGTCTGATCATCGGAACGGACGTTGTGTGGCCGGTTTTTCCATGGGAGGATATGGAGCATTGCGATACGGGCTCAAATACCCGGAACTCTTTAGCAGTGCCGTACTTTTGAGTCCTGCTATTTACAACGGCCTGCCACCCAAAGAATCTTCCGCCCGGTCAAGCGGTGCTTTCGGAAATCCGTTTCAAGCTGAATTATGGAATAAACAGAATTATCCGGCTCTCCTCCGTGATTATTTGAATCAAGAAAATCAGGTTTTCTTTTTTATCAGTGCCGGAGACGATGACTGGAACCATCCGGAAGGCTTCCATTACAATATTGAACAACAGGTGGCTCTGCTTTATGGCCTGATAAACAAAAAAAATGGAAATCCTGCCGATTTACGAATCGTGAACGGTGGACATAACTGGAATGTGTGGAAACCTCTGTTCGTGGAAAGCCTGAAAAGTATCCGGCACCATTCCCCTTGCTTTTCCTTTAACAATCCATACTCCAACCCCTATTAAAAGGTTTGTGACGATGAATTCCGTTTATCTGAAAAATATTGTCAAATCCTACACAAAAGATAAAATTGTCATCCATAACTTCAATCTGGAGATTCAGGAAGGTGAATTTGTGGTCCTTGTAGGTCCTTCCGGTTGTGGAAAATCTACGCTTTTGCGGATTATCGCCGGACTTGAAACCGTAACCTCCGGAGACATATACATCCATGGCCAATATATGAATCATGTATCTCCCAAAGACCGGGATATTGCCATGGTTTTTCAGAATTATGCCCTGTATCCCCACATGAATGTATATAATAACCTCGCATTTGGTTTGAAATTGCGAAAAGTACCGAAAACACAGATTGAAAAACAAGTCCATTGGGCCGCCGGCATGTTGGAAATTTCCGAATTGCTGCACCGAAAACCTAAAGAACTCTCAGGTGGTCAAAGACAACGGGTTGCCCTGGGACGTGCTCTGGTTCGAAATCCGAAAGTCTTTCTCTTTGATGAACCCCTTTCCAATTTGGATGCCAAACTTCGTGTCCAAATGCGGACCCAGATAAAAAAACTCCATCATGAACTTAAAACAACCATGATTTATGTAACCCATGATCAGGTGGAAGCCATGACGATGGGAGATCGTATCATTATATTGCATGATGGTATTATCCAACAAGTTGGAAATCCCATGGAAGTATATCAATCCCCCAATAATATGTTTGTGGGGAGCTTTATCGGATCACCAGCCATGAATTTCATCGAGGGGAAACTGGATTGTCATGAAACCTTTGTGGCAGATGGTATTTCCCTGAATGTAAAAAACCGCCCCGAACTAAAAAATCGGAAAACAGATACCTTGTATTTGGGAATCCGTCCGGAGGATATTCTGGTAGGTAAAGGTGAGATTCTGGCAAATCTGGAAATCACCGAACCTCTGGGTAATGAATCTATCCTGAATTTGAAAATCGGATCACAACAACTCATTGCCCGGGATACGTCCGGACAGATTTACGAACCGGATTCCAGGATCCCGATTACTTTTAAACCGGATCGGATCTTGTTCTTCGATAAAAAAACGGGTGTTAGACTACACTGATCAATAGGCATAGGAAAAAATATGCTTCAAAAGGCAAAATACTTCATGTGTCATCTGAATACGATGTGCAGATTGATCATTGTATGTCTTGTGCTCATCACAATTACTCATGGGGATATTCTCCCTGAATATCACACACTGGAAACAGATTATTCAAAATCTGTCTCACTGGATTATTTTCTGTATGTTCCTCCGGACTATCATCCCCGTCAAGGGTATCCCCTTTTGCTTTTTTTGACAGGGGAAGAATTTTCAAACAATTCGGAAGGACTCCGAAAGATCGGTCCACCATCTATGGTGGAGTCCGGGATGTCCTATCATTACTTTATTGCTGCTCCGGTTTTACCTGATAGTACCCTTTGGGATACTCAGGCTTTGATGGCTCTTGTAGATCATATTGCATCGAATTACCATCTGGAACCTGCCCATTATTGGGTGACGGGTTATGGAGATCAGGGCGGCTGGGGAGCATGGGAACTGAGTCTGGAAAATCCCGGGTTTTTTTGAAAAGATTTCAGTAGCCGGATCGCCTGCCGGGACTCAAATCTGGGGTGTTCATGAATCTTCTATCCGAATCTATCATGGCCGGCAGGATACTCTTGTGCCTGTAGAGGATGCGGAAGTGATGTATTCGGAACTGAATTGGGACAATACAGATGTGGAACTGATTCTTTATGACGAGTTGGGACATGAAATCGCCGATACGGTGTACCAGGATCTTTCTTTTTATCAATGGTTAAGTGGAAATACTCCACAAATGGGAACAGGGAAACCCGCACCTAAATCCCTGACCTTTGCAACGACTATCACACGATCTTTTGATGAAAATTATTTGCTTTATTTGCCGGAGAATTATGATAGAAGTGATTTCGATTGGCCAATGATGATCTTTCTTCATGGAGCAGGAAATGCCATCTGGAATATTGAAGATATCCGGGAAGCAGAACCTCCGTCAATGTTTGAACAGGATATCTATTCAGAGTATATCTTGCTATGTCCTCAACTTCACGATGATGTACACTGGGACGTGGATCGCCTTGATGCCATCACGCAACACGTCCTTGAAAATTACCGTATTGATGAGCAACGCCTGTATATTACCGGATTAAGTCGTGGCGGATTTGGTACCTGGGAATATGCAGTCACCTATCCCCGTCGCTTTGCTGCCGTGGTTCCGATTTCTGCCAGGGATGTGGCTGCTGTTGAAAGACTTCGTAATACTCCTGTATGGATATTTCACGGGGATTTGGATGACGGCGTTCCCTGGCAGGGAGCTCAGTTTATGTATCATCGCTTAAGAAATGTATCAGATAAGGTGCGGTTTACATTGTATAGTAATGTGGGGCATTGGGCCTGGCAACCGGCTTATCATTCGGAAGATTTGTGGCAGTGGATCTTTTCACAGGTAAACGAACGAATCACTGCTGTATCAGAAATAAAAAATCCATCAACATTCGATTTGAATACAAATTATCCAAATCCCTTTAACCCTGTCACTACAATTTCTTTTTTCTTATCCAGGCAAATGAATGCCACACTGACTATTTTCAATATCCAGGGTAGTACAATCCGAAAATGGGACTGGCCCAATTTGTCCGCAGGAAGACACTCTGTTACTTGGAATGGAACGAATCAAATAGGTCAAAACGTTCCTACAGGTATTTATTTTTATCGTTTATCGACAGATAAGCAATCAAAAATGGGGAAAATGATATTCATAAAATAGAAATAAGATCAAGAATTTCGTGGTATAATTAAAAAAATTATGAGTATTCCATTTATCGCCAGCGTCTCTATTCATTCAGTGTCTCACGTGTGACGTTTTAAATAAAAAGGGTATTTTTTTATATCTATGTCCCCAAGCTGAATGGCTTTCGGCTTTTTATTATGGCGGAATTTCGATAAACTTCTGAGTACCTAAATGGATTATCATTGAATTGGAGGAGCTGTGATGAAGCGGTTTATAAGAATAATCCCTGTTCTGATTTGTGCTTTTTCCCTTTATGCGAAAGATACGATCGAATTGGTCGAGAGTATTCCCGTGGAAACCACCCTGGATAATCCCAATATCCGGAATACCTCAGAGGTCTGGTTGGAGATGATCCAAGGCGCAAAAAAATCCCTGGATTTCGGGGAGTTTTATATCTCCCATAAAGAAGGCGAAGCCCTGGAACCAATCCTGGAGGCTGTTTACCAAGCTGCGGACCGGGGGGTGAATATCCGGTTTGTTGTGGATGGGAATATGTATAAAACCTACCCCGAAACCGTGGATAAATTAGAAAAATATAAAAACATTGCCGTTCATATCTATCACCTAAATGATATCACCGGGGGAGTTTTGCATGCCAAGTATTTTATCGTGGATGGAAAGGAACTTTTCCTCGGATCCCAGAATTTCGACTGGCGGGCACTGAAACACATTCATGAGTTGGGAATCCGCCTTTCCCATGAGAAAAGCGTCTCTTTTTATCAGGAAATTTTCAATCTGGACTGGAAACTTTCGGAAAAAAATGCAGACATTGAAAATATACTTAGGACATTGGAACAGAGTGACGAACTTGCAGAATTTGAAGTGTCATCGGATAAATACGGGGAGATGACAATCATTCCCACTGCCAGTAATCCATCCATCATTTTTCATCGTCCGAACTGGGATGAAACGCAGATGATTCGGCTTATCGATTCGGCAAATAAATCCCTGCGCCTGCAGTTTCTGAGTTATTCTCCCTTATCCCGGGGAGAATGGTACGAAACGCTGGATTTTGCCCTCCGAAGAGCAGCTGCAAGAGGCGTTGATGTGAAAATGATCCTGTCCGACTGGAATTTTTATGCTCCCCCAATCGAGTATATCAAATCACTCCACGCCATCCCCAATGTGGAAATCAAATTTTCTACGATTCCCGAGGCAAGTGAGGGTTATATCGGTTTTGCCCGGGTGGAGCACTGCAAATTTATTGTGGCAGATGATCAGGCATTTTGGCTGGGAACATCCAATGCTTCAAAGAGCTATTTTTACAAGGGAAGAAATCTGGGGATAGTGATTGAAAATGAAAAGATCTCCAAACAGGTGTCGGAGATCTTTTCCAAAAGCTGGGATTCAGATTATTGTCATCAGGTCGATTTATGTAAAGAGTACAAACGCAAAAAGACGTCGGAATAATCCGGTTATTCTTTGGATTTTTCTTCTTCCAGCTCTTGAATACGGCTGTTGATGGATTCGAGATTCCTTTTCAAGGCATCCGCTTCTTCTTTTAATAGCCGGGCTTCATCTTTGGGACTCATAGACGGTTCAGGTGCAACGGGTGGGAAGTACTCATAATCGTAACCACCCCGAAATCGGTTTCTCCAGCCGAAACCTCCACCGAAACCTCCACCGAAACCCCGGCCAAAGCCCCATCCACGCGGGGTTCCCTTGGTATAGCCCGGACTTCTGTATCCACGGCAATATCCCAATCCTCTGCCGGTCATTGGACCATATCCTTCAGGTCCTGTTCTGTCTCCTCGTGGCATTGTATACCTCCTTTGTTTATGTTTTATTCATGTCCGTGATGATGCCGATGCCCGTATGGCGGATATTCCCTTCGATATAGTGACTCATCATCACACTCCGGACAAATATCCTGCTTTATACGTGTTGCGGTGCCTGTCCAGGGCCGCCCGCAGCGTGTGCACAAATGGCGATCTGTTCCTGCCGGATTCATGCGGATCATTTTCCGGTGTATCAAAGCATCTGCAACTTTCTGATGAGCCCGATTGAGGATGTTCCCGAAAGTCTGCCGGGATATGCCCATCTTTTCCGCCGCCTCACTCTGATACAATCCTTCAAGATCTGCCAGGCGAAGGGCCTCCAGTTCATCCGCTTCAAGATGCACCGTCTCACGTGTTGCGATGCCCCTTCCTCGCGGCTTGAAAACCGCTTCTTCGTAGCTTCCGTAGATCCACCGGTTTTTCAAGGGCCTTGGCATCACTCCTCCATTATTGGCATATGCTAATTATAATTTAGGAAATTTCTAGAAAAAATCAACAGTTTAATTATGAGGGAAGAGTGAAAAGAAAAGTATCTCGATACAAGCTTCCCATGGAATTTACTCGGTAATCGTCGAGACTTGTAAGCGTAAATCGTCTCATGCTCTTGAGGAGAAATTTTGAGTGTTGATTTTTTTTCCGGTTAAAATAGAATACCCAGCAGGTAATGGGCGTGTGGTACTATTACCGGGCGGTCCAGCAGTCTTAACGGATATGGGTGCAATTTTTAAACTTACATTATCAGGGACTATCGGTTCAAACAAATCACTCCCCGCCGGAAAATTCTCCCGGCTTGTGGCAATATATGGCAGATTTCCTGTGATTTCTTCTGGGTATTCATTTTTCTGGAACTGTCACATGAAAGACGGTAAGATACCCATGGAGAAAAGAAGGCGGATCCATATTCTGGGCCAGAAGGGTGGGGAAAATATCCCCTTTGTTGATGCTGATGGATATGCAGTGGTGTCTCGTCAGATCACCGGAGAATACATCCATTTCTTCACTCAGTTGAAAAATGCCAGGATTGTTTGATAATCCAGGCCTGATCCTTCTGCAATCCCCTAGATTTCCTCTAACATATCCGATGCGATCCTGTAAATTTTGAAATTTCCATCAGCCATCAATATTTCAGACGGGACCATGAGAGTATATTTATTTTATAAAGTTAGAGCATAAAGCATGGAATCAACTATTCATTGGATTTAGTAAAAGAATGTTTATAACTTGATTTATCTATTAGAAGGGATTAATTATGAATGGAATGGGAAAATCTATGCTTTATTTAGTTCTTTTGGCTTTTTTAATCGGATGTTCCACGGTATCTGAAACTTCGGAGGTTCTTCCCAAAACACTTGATTCGGAACTCGCTCTTTTGTCAACACAAATAAGTCAGAGTTTTTCGACAGACAACAAGACAGACATTGCAATTGTGGAATTTTCTGATATTGAGGGAAGAACCACACATTTGGGACGCTATATCGCTGAAGAATTAACCACGCATCTTTATAAAAGCGGTCATTTTAATATTGTTGAACGGCAGATGCTGCATAAAATCATGAACGAACAGGAAATGTCCCTCGTTGGTATGATTGACGAAAACTCTGCTGTCCGTCTGGGACATTTACTGGGTGTTCAGGCCATTGTTTCGGGAAGTCTTACAGATTTGGGGAGCAGTGTGAAAATCAATGCCCGCTTGATTTCATCCGAAACAGGACAAGTCTTTTCAGTTGCCTCGGTGGAAATCCCAAAAGATGAAACGGTTTCGAGACTTTTAGACTCAGTGCAACCCGTGACTCCGGCAAGTGAAAGCAAGTCGTTACCCGGAAATACGTTTTCTGATATACAAACTGAGGTGGATGGGATACTCTTTAAAGTCCTATCGTGCGAAAAGAGTGGAGATGTTATCAAATGTCATTTTCAGGTGATTAATCAGGAGACTCAGGACAGGGATCTAACACTTTGGTTTCTTTCCACCAATGCCTGGAGTGACACTGGAGAAAAGCTTGGTCTGGTTCAGTTGATTTTTGCCGGTCAGCGGCATCGAATGCGGACTGCTGACGGGTGGGGAGGATCCAGCAGAAATGGGGGAAAGCTCATTGCAGGAATCCCTACGAGCATGGAAATCATATTTGGTGAAACTGCATCTGACGTTCATACACTCTCACTGGTTGAAATAAAAGCAAACAATACGGTTGTTAGATTAAAAGATATACCTGTTCAGTAAACTAGCCTTTCGATGTCGTGACCAATCAATTATATAATGGGAATCAGTCGGCAGTGGACAGTCG
>JASGMP010000117.1 GCA_030156395.1 Fidelibacterota bacterium | reverse complement strand
AAGTCCCCATTCCATTAAGACAAGGATATATCCTCGCTTCGCTCGGGAAGTTGGAAGAAGTAGGGACAGGCCGCGGCCTGTCTGAAGATGGCGTCGCTGCGCTCCTGATAGTTGGTTCATGGGTTCAGGGGCTCATGGGTTTAGGGGTTCAAGGGTTCAGGGGCTCAGGGGCTCAGGGGTTCATGGGCTCAGGGGTTCATGGGCTCAGGGGTTCATGGGCTCAGGGGTTCAGGGGTTCAGGGGTTCAGGGGTTCAAGGGCTCAGCAGGGGCTTAGGGGTTCAAGGATCTCACTTCGTTCGATCTTCAATCCCGGCTATGCAGATTTCAATAGTTGACTGGACTTCTTTTTTGAACACTGCGAAGCAGTTGAACGGCACGAAGGACCGCTTGAATTTTTGAACGCCGCAGACGTTTGAACCCGGAGCACAGCGAAGTGCCAATCCCCCAATCTCCCAATGCTCCACTCTAATCACTCCAATCAATCAAACCAATCCCCTGTGAAATACGCTGCGCTCATTTCACAGGTCAGGCAATCCAATCAATCGAATCAATCAATCAATCAATTCAATCAATTCAATCGAATCAATCAACTAACGACTGTCGACTGTCGACTGTCCACTATGTTTTTGTTTCCGCCCGGGTTGTTTTTAAATTGCAGATATCAAGAATGCACCCAAATGGTAAAGGAGAGGGAAATCACCCGGATACCCACACCCAAACAAAATCAGTTCAATGCTTCAAGGGTGTTCCAAACCGAGACATCCCCAATCCAAAGCTAAGAAAAGGTTTTTTTATGCATATTCCCCATGGATTCAAAACTGTTCTGACTGCCATAATCCTCATCCTGTCTGCCTTTCAATGGGTATTTGCCCAGTCTCCTGGGATTCTGATCGATGGGCAGTTTGACGACTGGTCCAACCTGGAGGAACTGTGGACTTCGTTTGCTACGGAAAGCGACGGCAATGTGACGCTGCAAACCCTTAAAGCGTCCAATGATGAGAATTTCCTTTTTATCTATTTTAAAACAGCTGAGACTTTTTCACTCCAGGAGGATTATGCCCTCACACTCTATGTGGATACGGACAATAATAGCTCAACCGGTCTGTATGTGGACGGTATGGGTGCTGACATCGAGTTTACCTTTAATCAACGCTCGGGTGTGATGCACCTGAGTACCAATACAAGTATTTCCTTTTCGGACCTTTTTATGGTAACGGCCCCTACGGTCTGGTCCGAGGAGTATGAAATCAGCATCAGCCGGCACACGGAAAATCCTTCGGGACAGCCTGTATTTACGGCCCCGTCTGTGTGCATCCTCATGAAGGATGAATCGGTCACCTCGCCAAATGCATCAAAAACTGCAGCCGTCACCTATACTATTTCGCCTGACTCCCCGGAATACTTGCCGTCCTATACCATCCAAAAGAAATCCGGTGATTACCTGCGGGTTCTGAGCCACAATGTCCAGTTTGACGGCTTTTTTGAGTCAGAAAATTTGTCTGCCTTTGAACGGTTGTATGCCGTGATCAATCCGGATATGATCGGATTTTCTGAAATTTATAATCATTCCGACGAGGATGTGTCTGCCCGGCTGGAAGCCATCCTCCCTTCACCCCAGGGGAAATCGTGGAATGTGGCCCATGTCTACGACAATTTTCTCGCCACCCGGTATACTATCCTGGAGCATTATGCCTGCGGAGGATATGGAAACGGAGCGTTCTATCTGGATTTACGTCCGGATTATCCTGCCAATGCGCTGGTGATCGTGGGACATCCTCCTTGCTGTGCAGGCAATGATGAAGCCCGCTCCGATGAAATTGATGCCATTGCAGCCTTTATCAGGGATGCCAAATCGGGCGATGGCGATCTGACCCTTCCTGAATATACTCCCATAATCATCCTGGGGGATATGAACCTGGTAGGCAATCCCCATCAGTGGACCACCCTTTTAAGCGGCGATATCGACAACGAAATGCGCTTTGGACCGGATTTTCGTCCAGACTGGGACAACTCGGATTTTGAGGATGCCCTGCCCCTTGTCAGTGGCTTGCCCATGACATTTACCCAGGGCGTGGGGACCTACCCAGGCAGTTATGCCAAAGGACGTCTGGATGTGATTCTTTACTCTGCTTCGGTTCTGGAGCTGAAAAACAGCTTTGTCCTCTATACAAATGCCCTTCCGGAAGATTCCCTGATGATGTATCAACTGCAATCAGACGATTCAGAATCTGCCAGTGATCACTTTCCCCTGGTCAGTGATTTCAAGGTTTGCGCAAAAAACGAAAATCCATCCATCCCCCAACCCCTTGACCCCGATTCGGTCATCGTTTTAACACTTAAACCGGTATTTATATGGACACCTTCCACGGATCCTGATCCCGGGGATAAGATCAAATATGAACTCTATGTGCAGTCAAAAACATCCTCGGTGACTATCCCATGCGATTCAAATTGGTGTATCCTTTCGGAAGCCTTAAGTGACAACGAGGAATATACTTGGTACGTGAAAGCCTTGGATCTCACGTCGGGATATTCCGTATCCCCCGTTGCCACGTTCTGGACAGACCTTTTTCCCGAACCACCGGGTCCTTTCAATACGATCCGCCCTGAGGATGGCGAAAAGGTGGACGAATCCCTTGTCACTTTCATCTGGCAATCCGCATTGGATCCTGATCCGCAGGATGATGTCGTATACACCTTGAAATATAAATCCATCCATCCGGACAGCCTGACATGGCATGAAACAGAGGCGGGCACGGATACCAGTCTTACGCTGAATCTGTCAATGGGACAGCGTTATACCTGGCAGGTCATTGCAACAGATGATGATGGATACGAAGTGGCCGGCAACCAGGATATGTTATCCAGTTTTGATGTGGGGAATGTCACGGCTCTGGAATCCCAAATGTTACCCCGGGATTTTTATCTGGGTCAGAATTTCCCGAATCCCTTCAATCCTGTAACCACCATTTCCTACGGGCTCCCGGAACCGTCAGATGTCACCATCAATATTTATGATATTTCAGGCAGAAGAGTCAGGCAATGGCTCATCTCCGATCAAAGGGCGGGATGGCATGTCATGACCTGGGACGGGACCAACCGGCAGGGACAACCACTTTCCACCGGCATCTATCTTTATAGCCTGAAAGCCGGAGGTTTCAAAGACATTAAAAAAATGGTCTACATGAAATAATCCTCAAGTTTCCTTTTAAACAAGGGAATGAGAGAATCATATAATCGTCGCATTATTCTCTATTTTTTCCGGATCCTTTAACAGGTCAGGAAAATTCACCTTGATGTGACGCACACAAGCTGCAGACACAACCGGTTCTCATTTAATTTCACCTGTACGCTTTATAAGATTTATGTTATCTTACAACATAACAATATTCTTATTAAAGGGATTCAAGATTATTAAACACACATTCTCAATTATCCTTTTCCTATCCGTCCTCCACGCGGCCATTCCGGATGGATATTACGACAGCGCGTCGGGACAAAGCGGGCAGGATCTTCAAACAGCACTTCACAAAATAATTTAGGGGCACACAAAGAAAACATACGACCAGATGTGGACATCCCTGGAACAGACGGATGAAGATCCCCTGAACAGCAGCAATGTCATCCTTCTGTACACCGGCCGGTCACAGGAGAAAGAGTACCGGGATCAGGGAACATCAGTGGATTATTCCCAATATGACGGGGGTGACGGCATTTACAATGATTCCTGGAACCGTGAACATGTGTGGCCAAAGTCCCATGGTTTCCCGGATGAAACGGATACAGCCTACACGGACATTCATCACCTGCGCCCGGCAGACCGGACGGTCAATTCGTCCCGGGGAACGAAAGATTTCAGCTGGGGGGATACCTGGCACGACGAAGCCACAGAGTGCAAGGTTTCTGATACGGCCTGGGAACCCCGGGATGCGGTCAAGGGGGATGTGGCCCGGATGATTTTTTATATGAGTGTCCGCTATGAAAACACCGGTGAGTACAATCTGGAGATGGTGGATTTTATTCCCACCGATGAATACACCCCTTCCCTGGGGGAAAAATCCACACTCCTCCAGTGGCATCAGTCCGACAATGAGGATGGTTTTTACGTCTACGTGGATGGAAGTTTGAATAAAACCCTGGGGGAAAACATCACCACAGCCAATATCACATCCCTGCTCCCCGGCAACAGTTATACCTTTGGTGTGAGTGCCTTCAACAGTGCCGGGGAATCTGCAACTGCATCGGTAACAGGATCCAACACAGGAGGTACAGCGGGACCTTTGTATATCAGCGAAGTGGCTGATGCATCGGGGACGGGGAACTATATTTACGAATACCTGGAAATCCATAATTTCGGGACCGGGGTGTAGATGCGGGAGGATATATCCTTCGTCAAATCGAATCCATCCAATCATACACTATTCCGTCAGAGACCCATATCAACGGGAAAGGATTTCTCATCCTCGGTCGGAATGCCAATCAATCCGCTTTTGAGTCCTTTTGGGGCGTCACACTGGGGAGTGATGTAATCTATCTGAACTCCGGCAATGCTTTTCCTCTTATCAACGGGGATGAACAATATCTTCTGGAGGATGGAACCGGCGGAGCTTTGGATCCGGCGGATGGGACATATACTGCCTTGGCTGTAGGTGCCGGAACCCGTATTTACCGTTTGAATACAAGCAATACTTTGGCGGATTGGGGAAACAGCAACGACACAGAGGCCACTCCTGGCACGCTGGATGCCGACCAGTCCCTCCCCGTTACCCTCTCTGCTTTCGCGGCCAAAGCGGTCAAAGGGAAAGTAGTTCTGGAATGGGAAACATCTGCGGAGATCGAAAACCAGGGATTTGTCATCAGTCGGCAGTCGACAGTTAACAGGGACGGGTTTCAAACCCGTCCGGTTGATTCCGAGGAAACCGTAGGGATCGGGCATGGCCGATCCCTCATTGCCAGTTTTGTTACCGATGATGCCCTGAAAGGGCAGGGGAGTACCACGGAAACCACCCAATACCGCTATGTGGATACCAGTGTGGAATTGGGTAAAACATACGTTTATACTCTTGCAGATGTAGATTATTCCGGCAATGAAACGATTCTGGAGAAGGTTGAGGTTAAAGTTGAGACTGAAGAGGCTGTTGTAGCCGATGGCTATGTCCTGGATCCGGTCTATCCCAATCCGTTCAATGCGACCGACACTGACCGTTCCCTTTACATTGACGGAACGCATGAACGTCTCCATCGAACTCTACAGCATCACCGGGCAAAAAATGATGACCGTCGTGAATCGTGAATTTGGCGCCGGTTCATACAACTACACCGTCCAA
>JASGMP010000116.1 GCA_030156395.1 Fidelibacterota bacterium | reverse complement strand
AGACCCACCATTCCGAACTGGCGGGAAGGCCGGATTTTCAGGAAATGTATGTAATGAACATGGGTGTGACGCCTGACGACGGAGAGACGGAGGGATGGAGGGACTGAGAGACGGAGGGACGGAGGGACTGAGGACGGAGGGACTGAGGGACGAAGAGACAGGGGGATCTGTCAGGTTAACGGCGTTTTTTCAGAGAGGTTGTGAGATAAACGGCCGAAAAAAGGAATGTATGGTTTTTATTTCGTCCCAAAAATCCGATCCCCTGCATCTCCGAGTCCGGGAATGATATATCCATCTTCATTCAAATGGTCATCCAATGCGGCTGCATAGATGGTGACGTCAGGAAAATGCTCATCCATATACTGAACTCCTTCCGGTGCAGCCACCATGCACAAGGCTTTGATGTTGGAACAGCCTTCTTCTGTCAGCATTTCGCATACCCTGGCCATGGAGTGTCCGGTTGCCAACATGGGATCGATGATCAGGGCATCCCGAATTTGGATATCATTATTGAACTTTTTGTAATATTCCACCGGGTAAAGAGTTTCTTCATTGCGATAGAGTCCAACCACATTCACCCGGGCAGAGGGAATCAGGGCCAACACACCATCCAGCATCCCGAGTCCGGCGCGAAGGATGGGCACTACGGATATTTTTTTCCCTGAGATCCGCTCAGCCTGGGCTTTCCCCTGCCAGGTCATCACACTCCGGGGTTCCAGAATCAGATCCCGGGTCGCTTCATAGGTGAGCATAATGGTAATTTCCTGGGTGAGTTGCCGAAAATGAGAGATGCTGGTATCTTTCCGGCGTAAAAGTCCCAGTTTGTGTTTGATCAGAGGATGATCTACCACCTGAAAACCCATAATTTCCCTCAAGTTTTTTGAATGATACTCATTTTATGGCATGAAGTCATGATTTCTTTTTGATGTAGGTTATTTTTTTCCGGGCGGTGCCACAATCAATACAAATTCCCCTTTGACGGGATGATCCTGAAACCAGGTCCGTGCTTCACTCACAGTCCCCCTGAACAAGGTTTCATGAATCTTTGTCAGTTCCCGGCCTACCAGCAGATCCCGTTCCCCGCAACAGGCCTGAAGTTCTTCCAATAATTTGAGAATCCGGTGAGTAGATTCAAAGAGGACTGTAGCGTGAGTCCGTTCTGCCATCTGTTTCAAGCGGGTCTGGCGGCCTTTTTTATGGGGGAGAAATCCTTCAAAGGTGTACATATCCACAGGAAAATGGCACACACTTAAGAGGGTCGTCACCGCAGATGGACCTGGAATGGGGATAACAGGAATCCCGGCTTTTACCGCTTCACGAACCAGTTTATTCCCCGGATCACTGATGACAGGTGTACCGGCATCGGATACCAGGGCTACAGTGCGCCCTTCCTGAAGTAAACTCAAAATGCCCGGGACGCTGTTTTTTTCATTATGTTGATGATGGGAGATAATTTTCTGAGGTGTAATGCCATATTTATCCAGAAGAATGCGGGTTACACGGGTATCTTCACAGGCAAGTACATCCGCCTTTTTCAACGTTTCCACCGCACGGAAGGTGATATCTTCAAGATTGCCGATGGGTGTCGCCACCATGTAGAGTTTTCCATGTGACATTATTCAGCTCCCGATGAATATACAATATCCTGCATAAAAGAAAAAAGGCCGTCTATCAAAAGACGACCTTTTCCGGGTAGGGGGTATAAATATCATCCATCAGGGAAGCTTTTTCAAGGAAAGTCTGATTTTTTGGATGCCCTGGAGGATTTCATCGTGGCTTACATTCAGGTGTGGACGGAAGCGGACCGATTTTTCCCCGCATCCCAACATCAAAACCTTTTCTTTTTCCAGTTCACCCAGAAACGCATTCCGGGTTTTTTCATCCTTCAAATCGAAAGCACACATAAGTCCTTTTCCCCGGGCATTGGACACGAGTCCTGGAAAATCATCGGCAATTTTTTCCAGTTCATCTTTCAAAAATGCGCCCTGAATCCGGGCATTTTCCACCAGATTTTCCTCTTCAATGATTTCGAGAATATACCCAAAACGGACCATATCCACCAGATTACCGCCCCAGGTTGAATTGATCCGGCTGGATTCGGCAAAGACATTATTCTTCACCTCATCGATCCGCGTACCGGCCAGGATGCCACACACCTGACTTTTTTTCCCAAAACTGATAATATCCGGTTTAATACCAAAGTGTTCGTAGGCCCAGAACTTACCTGTGAGTCCCACACCGGTCTGGACTTCATCAAAAATCAGGAGGATTTCATGGTCATCGCAAATTTTACGGAGTTCCCGGAAAAATTCCGGCCGAAAGTGATTATCACCGCCTTCACCCTGAACGGGTTCCAAAATCAGGGCAGCAATTTCATCGGGGTATTTCTCAATGGCCTGGTGGATCTGTTTCAAAGATTCAGATTCCGCTTTTTTTACCTTTTCCAGGTTATCCTCATTCAAGGGGAATATTATTTTGGGATTTAAAACCCGGGGCCAGTCGAATTTTGGAAAATACTGGATCTTCCGGGGATCATGTGTGTTGGTCATGGACAGGGTATATCCGGTCCGTCCGTGAAAACACTGTTGAAAATGGATTACCTTGTACCCTCTGGGCTCTTTGTATCCTTTTTCAAAATTTTTCCGGACCTTCCAGTCAAAGGCGGCTTTCAGGGCATTCTCTACGGCCAGTCCGCCTCCTTCAATAAAGAAAGCATGGGGGAGTTCTTTGGGAATGCCAATCCGGCTGAAAATTTCCAGGAAATTCGCCAATTCTTCTGAGTAGACATCAGAATTCGTCGGTTTGTGAATCGCCAGTCTGCCCAATTCTTCTTGCTTAGCCACAAGTTTAGGATGATTGTATCCCACGGCCATGGAGGCAAACATGGAAAAGAAATCCAGGTAACGATTACCGTTTCGTTTATCCACCATCCAGGAACCCTGGGATTTTTCCAGATCGATCACCGGTTCCATCCCGTCAGCCAGCATATGGCGAGCCAATACCTTCCGAACATCTTTTGCCTGAACCATTCAGTCCTCTCTTTCTCCGTTTATCAGGTGTTAAATTTCAAATTTGATTCCCTGTGCCAGGGGTAATTCAGTGCCATAGTTTATGGTATTCGTCTGTCTGCGCATATAGAATTTCCAGGCATCAGAACCCGATTCCCGGCCGCCGCCTGTCTCTTTTTCACCACCAAATGCTCCACCGATTTCAGCTCCGGAGGTACCGATATTCACATTGGCAATGCCGCAATCCGATCCCCAGGCACTGAGAAAAGTCTCTGCTTCCCGCAAGTTGTTGGTAAAAATGGCAGATGAGAGTCCCTGTACCACATCATTCTGAATATCAATAGCTTCCTGTACATCACCGGAATACTTAATCAGGTACAAAATGGGTGCAAAAGTCTCTTTCTGGACGATGGGATAGGTATTTTCAGCCTCCATGATCGCAGGCACCACATAGCATCCTGATTCATAGCCGGGACCTTCCAGGACATCTCCTCCGTAGAGCAGGGTCCCCCCTTCTTTTTTCACTTCTTCAATGGCATCGGTGAACATTTTCACGGCTCCCGTATTAATCAGGGGTCCCACATGGTTATTTGTATCCAGGGGTGTTCCAATTTTCAGGGATTTATAGGCTTTCACCAGGGATTCTTTCACTTTATCGAAGACCGATTCGTGGATAATCAGGCGGCGGGTTGTGGTACAACGCTGCCCGGCGGTCCCCACGGCTCCAAAAACAATGGCCGGAATCGCCATTTTCAAATCTGCTTCAGGTGTCATGATGATGGCATTATTGCCTCCCAGTTCACAAATGATTTTACCAAAACGCCGGGCAATCACTTCATTGGCATGGCGACCTACATCTATGGAGCCGGTGATCGAAACCAAAGAGACCCGTTTATCATTGAGCATCCGCTCCCCGACTGTCCGGCCGCGGCCGATCACCAAATTGAAAATTCCCTCCGGCAGATCATTTTCTTTCAGCACCTCCGCGACAATATTTTGAACGGCGACAGCAGTCAAAGGGACCTTGGAGGATGGTTTCCACACATTTACATCGCCACAGACCGCCGCAATCATGGCATTCCAGGCCCATACGGCGACGGGGAAATTGAAAGATGTAACAATGCCCACAACCCCCAGAGGGTGGTATTGTTCATACATCCGGTGATGGGGACGTTCGGACTGCATCGTAAAACCGTACAATTGGCGGGATTGTCCCACCGCAAAATCACAAACATCAATCATCTCCTGGACTTCTCCCCATCCTTCCTGAAGGGATTTTCCCATTTCATAGGAAACCAGGCGACCCAGGGGATCTTTGTACTCCCGGAGCTTGAGACCGATTTGCCGGACAATTTCACCCCGGCGTGGAGCCGGTGTTTGTCGCCAAATTTTAAAGGCCTCAGTAGCCTTTTCAAGGACCTTTTCATAATCCTCTTCCGAACACTGATACACACTGGCAATATGTTTGCCATCGACGGGGGACACAATATCCAGAAGTCCCTCATCCGTTCGTTTCAGCCATTCCTGTCCGGTAGAACCGCCGAAATTCTTGTCCTTAACTCCCAATTGCTGTAGAAATTCCATATATCCTCTCCTTTTTTAATAATGAGTTTCCACTTTTTGGATCACATCCGCCAGGCTGATAGTTTCCATCTTTGATTCAATATCCCGTTGAATATCTTCAAACAAATCCAGAAAATAGGTATTGATTTTTTTATTCAGGGGGATTTGTTCATGGTTCCCGCTGACCGCCAGATGAAAGGCTTTGCGGGTTTCAATGGCACAGTACAATTGTTGCAAATTGATCTGATCGGGTGTCATATTCAGGATAAATCCTCCACCCGCTCCCTGCATACTCTGAATAATCCCTGCTTTCGCAAGCATGGACAAAATCAAACGGAGTTGGGATGCATTAATGCCTGTCATCCCGGAAATTTCCGTGCTGGATAAGGGTTCCGGATATGCCCTGGCAAGACAATGGACGGCCTTAACCGCTGTAGATAATTTTAACGATGCAGACATACTTAATCCTAACTGTTGTAGTGAGTGTAACATTTATTTTTGAGAGAGGCAAATGATTTTACGTTTAAACGTTGTTGAGTCGGCAGTCGGCAGTTTGTTGTGGATTGATTTGATTGAATTGATTGATTGGATTGGGGAGATTGATTCGATTGAATGGATTGATTTGATTGATTGATTTGATTGAATTGATTGGTTTGATTGGTTTGATTGGGGGATTGGCACTTCGTGCCTTTTTGGAAGTTAGAAGCTGGAAGTTAGAAGTTAGCGCCGCTTCGCGGCTGGGGATTGGGAACTGGTGACTGGGGATTAGGGACTGGCTGGGTGCGTCAATTGATCCACGCAACCCAATTCATCATTCTTAATTCAATTCATCATTC
>JASGMP010000115.1 GCA_030156395.1 Fidelibacterota bacterium | reverse complement strand
GATCCCCAATTCAGAATTCTAAAACAATCTTCATCCCGTGTGTACTATCTATCTTCAATGTCCCATTTAATTGTTGAACCAGCATATCCATCAGCTGAAATCCAAAGTTCTGATGCTTGTCGGGCAATTCTTTATCATATCCGGATCCATTATCGGAATAGGAAACCACCATTTTATCCTTATCTTTGTTTACACGCAGAGTAATCCGAGGGTCTTTTACAGTGTCAAAGGCATATTTCATGGAATTGGTGATGCATTCATTCAGAATAATGCCCAATGTGGAAAGGGTCCTGGAATCCATCACTATCCTGTCTATGTGAAGATCGGTACGGACAGGCTTTTCTCCCTGAAACAGGGCAACAATATCGTGAATCAGAGAAGGTAGAAAATCTTTGACATTCAATTCTGTATAGGATTCTGAGTGATACAGCTTTTCATAGAGTACCATCATGCTTTGGACACGGGAGACGGCATCTTTCAGGATGAACCGGCTATCCATACGGTCTGTTTTCTGGGCCTGCAAATTGAGAAGGCTTTTGATAATACCCATATTGTTTTTGATACGGTGATGGGTCTCTTTCAACAAGAGTTCCTTTTCATGTAAGAGTGCTTCAACCTTTTTTTCTGCTTTTTTCCACTGTGTAACATTCCGAATAAGAGCGATCACCTCGTTTTCAGAAAAGGGAACGATTCGTGCCTCAAACCAACTGTGTCCGGCCGGCACATCCAGTTCATATTCAACACTTTCCACTTTGTTTGTTTTCAATACCGTCAGAATCGCATTTTCCCAATAGGTACCCAAATCACCCGGAATAATATCACGCACCTTTTTCCCAATCAATTCATCCCGGGGCATGGCAAGTTCATCCTCACGGTAATTCAGAATATCCAGATACCTCCCCTCCCGGTCAAAACGCATCAGCATGTCGGGAATGGCTGATAAAATCAACCGCTGTCGGCGTTCACTCCGGCGGAGTTTTTCCTCATACTCTTTCTGTTCCGTGATGTCCGTGGATATTCCACACAGGGAGATTGGATTCCCTTTTTCATCATATATTACTTGAGTCCGACAGTTTAAAATAATATCACGACCATCAGCTGAATGATTGACAACTTCCCCACGCCAACTCCCCTTATTCAGGGTTTCCGATAAAATTTCACGTTGTGTAGCCCCCTGCTCAGGATTTTCCCCAAAAAGACGAATGGATTTTCCGATGATATCCTCTGTGGAAAGTCCAAGCTCTTTTTCCTGAATTTTATTGACATACTTAACAATGCCCTTTGTATCTGTAATCGTCACAAAATCCTTGATCTGATCCAACACCATGGATTTCAATTTCAGATCCTCTTTTTCCTGTCTGCTCATTTGTGCATTGAAAAGACGAAACGCCATTTTAATGGATTGCATCAGGACCGTCTCACCGGAGTCTTTGACAATATACCCATAAGAAGTGATCCCTTCCGTTTTATCCACAATTTCACGCTCGGTATGCGAGGAAAGAAAAATCAAAGGAAGATCATGATCTTTGAGGATTTGTTTGGCGGCTTCCGTTCCGTCCATCCCTTTGCCCAGATTGATATCCATCAAAATTAAATCAATAGAATTTCCCTCTTCCATGATGTGTAAAGCATCTTCACCTGTATGAGCCAGAAGCACCGAATATCCATAATCTTCCAGAATAGCTTTTTCCATCATGGCAACCAGGACTTCATCCTCAACCAACAGTATCGTTTTATGTGAAAGCTGTACCATATCATCCTCCGGCAGTTTTTTTATTCATTTTTCTACGAGGGGGGAGTAAAGGAGATTTGTACTTTCATGCCCTGTGAACTCTCTTCATTTAAATCCCCGTTCAATTGTTCAACCAGCATCCTGATAAGTTTCAGCCCGAAAGTAGAGGATTTGTCCGGCTCCGGTTTTCGTTTAAACCCCTTCCCGTTGTCTTGATATATGATGATGATTTTATCCCCATGACGGTAAGATGAAACGGATATAAGGGGTTCCGATGTTTTGTCAAAGGCATATTTCATGGAATTGGTAATACATTCATTCAGGATGATACCTATGGTAGAAAGTGTCCTGGCATCCAGGTTAATATTCTGAAGATCCGTGGATATTTTTACTGGCTTGTTCTGGGGAAAAAGGCCGATAATTTCCTGTATCAGAGAGGGTAAAAAATCCCGGATATTGAGTTCCTGGTATCCTTCTGAGCGGTACAATTTATCATACAGCACCATCATGCTTTGGACTCGTCCTGCAGCATCCTGGAGGATTTTCCGGCTTTCGGGATCTTTGATTGAACGGGATTGCAGGGTCAAAAGACTCTTTACCGTCCCCATGTTGTTTTTAATCCGGTGATGGGCTTCTTTTAACAGAAGTTCCTTTTCCCGAAGCAATGTTTGAATTTTTTCTTCTGCCTTCTTCCGCTTTGTCACATCCCGGGCCACAGCATAGATGGTTTCTCCAGAGGGTCTTGACCGCCATTCAATCCATCGATAGCTTCCATCTTTGCATCGGTAACGATTTTCAAAATTCCGGATATCTTCCTGGGCACTCAGGGTGGAAATGGCTTTCCGTGTGGAGTCCAGGTCATCGGGATGAATAAGTTCCAGAAAGGATCGGCCTTCCAGTTCATGAAGGGGATATCCCAGAACCTTTTCCCACTCGGGATTCAGGCGGATAAACTGACCATCCGTATTAGCGATACACAGCAAATCAAGACTCAACGTAAAATACCGGTCCAGTTCATTTTTAGCCCTTATCAGTTCTTTTTCGACTTCCCGGCGTTTTACGTGTTTCCAAACTGTATCCATCATCAGAGTCAGCTGGCGAATATCCGAATCTGTATAATCCGTCTTTTTGTTGGCCACACCCACCACAGCAACGATTTCATTATCATACAAAACAGGGATTGTCAGAAACTTATGCAAAGGTGCGTGTCCTTCAGGTATACCCTTTTTCTGTGGATTGGGGGCGGCAAAGTCATTGACCACAATGGGTTTCCGCTGACGCACTGCTTCACCCCATATCCCGGTCTTGTCCAAATCGTAAACAGTCTGCTTTTCTGTCACCGCACATTGATGCATGACTTCTTTGGACCAGGTGTTTAACCTGAATTTCTTTTCGGCTTCATTATAAAAGTAAATATACCCAATTTCACTCTTAGTAAACTTAATGGCCTCTTCGAGAGCAAAATCCAGGAGTTCCTGAATATCTTTCACCGGATGATGGGCAATTCTTAAAAGACTTTCAAAGCGTGCTTCGTTTGCTTTCAGAGCCATAGCAGACCGGATACGTTCGCTAATATCTATAAAGATAATAAAGTTCTGGTCACCGCTGCTTTTTATGCGGAATTCAATATACTTTTGGGATCCATCCTTGCAGGTTACGGGAAATTCAAGGGGTTGCATTTCATGTTTACTTTGCCGGGCCTGATCCAGGGCCTGTTTCCAAATATGGCGGATCTCCTTCCTGCGTTTTTCATCGGGATACGCAAGACGAAACCAGGCGTCTGCCGTGGGCATATCCTCTATCGTATAACCAAAAAGTTCCATAAACTTCGGGCTTACATACTGAACTTTTTCATCCTGATCCGATATAACAATACCAACCGGCGCCAGTTCCGCAAAGAGACGGAAGCGTCCCTCGCCGTTCTTCAGGGGATCCGCCTCTTTTTTCTGCCGGGTAAGGACCTCTGTATAGACTATAATCCCACCAATGGATCCGTCGCTTTCATACCAGGGACGGCATTCCCAGCGTGTCCATTCAATCGAGCCATCCGTATGTATATACGGGTCATCATCTGATGTGATGACTTCCCCATTTAACGCCCTCTGATGCACAATCCGCCACTTTTCGGGCAAGTCAGGAAATACATCATAATGAGGCTTCCCTATGATATCTTTTTCTTTTACCTGGTACTGTTTCAGGTATTGCTCACTAACATAAATATATCTCAAATCTCTGTCGTGGACTGCAATGGCGCTGTTACTATGTTCTATAATGTAATGAAGAAGGTTCCTTGAGTGCTCAAGCCGTTTCTCTTTTTCCTTTTCCCGTATTTTTGCGTCAAACAGGCGAAACGCCATTTTAATGGCGGCAATCAGGACCGTCTCGCCGGAGTTTTTTACAATATATCCATAGGATGTGATTCCTTCTGTCTTTTCCACCACTTCCCGCTCTGTGTGGGACGAGAGAAACACCAAGGGGATATCCTGCTCAGATAGAATTTGCCTGGCCGCATCGGTCCCGTCTATCCCATCCCCTAAATTGATATCCATCAGAATCAAGTCAATATCCGGTGTATTCCGGACAGCTTTGATGGCATCTTCACCGGTGGGGACATGTAGCACCGAATATCCATAATCTTCAAGGATCATCTGCTCATGGAGGGCGATGAGCCTTTCATCTTCCACCAGAAGGATTTTTTTCGGATGGTTATTCATCTTTGATCCGTCCCTTATTGCTGAATAATTCGATAACAGCTCCAATCAGCAGAAGGATGATGGGAATGATGAGACATGCATGATAATCCTGAGAACGTCCGTCTATATAATGAATATAATCATTTACCTTACGTAATGAAAAAATTATCACTTATTTCAATGGGAAATGATGTAATATTGCATCTTTATTTCAGGAGAAAGTGATGAACCGGACATGGATTACCCTCTTGTTGCTGAGTGCCAGCAATATTTTCATGACATTTGCCTGGTATGGCCATCTGAAACATCTGTCCAATAAACACTGGATCATTGCAGCCGTCATCAGCTGGGGGATTGCCTTTTTTGAGTATCTGCTCCAGGTTCCGGCAAACCGCATTGGTCATACGGTTATGTCTGTGGGACAATTAAAAATCCTCCAGGAAGTTATCACCCTTACAGTGTTTGTCCCCTTTTCCATCCTGTATTTAAAAGAAAAACTTACGGTTGATATTGTGTATGCCGGTTGTTGTCTGATGGGGGCTGTATTTTTCCTGTTCAGGGCAAAGCTTCATGTTTAATTTACACTTTAATAACTTGTAACCGATTGTATCATTTCCCACAAAATTCTAATATATATTTTTTGAACAATTGGAAGGATAAGACTATGGAAATCCTTTACATCACACTCATAACCATCCTTGCCGGAGGTGTAGGAACACTGACCGGTTTCGGAACATCGACCATCATGGTGCCCATATTACTCTTTTTTCTGCCTTTGCCCCAGACACTTTTTTTAGTGGACAGTCAAAAGTCAAAAAGTCGATTGACTAGATTGATTTGATTGATTTGATTGCCTGCCCCGTGAAATGAGCGCAGCGTATTTCACTGGGAATTGATTGGATTGGGGGATTGACACTTCGCCGTGTTCAGTATTCAAACGCCTTCGGCGATCAAAAATTCAAGCGGCACTTCGTGCCGTTCAATTGCTTC
>JASGMP010000114.1 GCA_030156395.1 Fidelibacterota bacterium | reverse complement strand
ATATACGAACAACAATATTATCTTGCATTGTGTCGCTTTTCGGTGTATTTTACCCCCGGGGTGGGGGGCGTCACCTAAGCGAAATCATATATCCCATCTCTCTTATACACCAATTCATTTAAGAAATAAAATCCCAATCAAATCAATCAAACCAATCTATTCAATCTTTATTTAACTAACGACTGGCGACTGTCCACTGCCAACTAACGACTGTCCACTGCCGACTGACGACTAAAAAAAGTAACGCATGACAAGTGGTCAATCATCCAATCCCTCTGCGGGAAGCATCACTCAGCACTCTTTGTGCCGCCTCATATCCAATCTCAATCAGTTCCGGTGTTTGGTCCGTATCCACCCGGCTGGCGCCGGAAAGATCGGGGGTAATCAGGATATGGGCTTGATCCGTATAGGTTTTGGTGGCATTGGTAATCATGAAATCAAAAGTATTCAATAGGACTTCCACAATATTATCCGGTTCTTCCACATGATGGTGGGAAGTCAGGTCCACGGCAATGATCCTATCGGCGCCGAAGTCCTGAAGAGGCGTGATGGGGACATTCTCCAAAACACCGCCATCCACCAGAAGGCGTCCCTCCCGCTTCACCGGTGTAAATATTCCCGGGATAGAGGTACTTGCCATCACAGCAGAGGCCATATCCCCCTCCTTTAGAATCACCTTTTCACCATTGACGATATCAGTGGCGATCATGGCAGCCGGAATTTGAGCCTTTTCAAACGTGATATCCCCCAATGTTTCTTTTAAAAGTTTGCCCATCTTTTTATTGGATAAGAGTCCCATCTGGGACAAAGCGATGCCGGAAACGTCCAACCATTTCAGTTTCCTGGCAATTTCCTCAATTTCCTCCCAGCTTTTTCCGGCAGCCACAAAAGCGGCAACAAATGCACCGATGCTGGTCCCGGAAACAAAATCCACCGTAATATCATGTTCTTTCAAAGCCCGTAGCACACCAACATGAGCAGCCCCCAAGACAGCTCCGCCTCCCAAGGCAAGTCCAATCGATTTTTTACGCTTCTTAAAAATCCCCATGGTGTGTCTCCCCTGTGTTTACTTAATGAGAAATTTCTCCATCGGTAAACAGATAATTTTTAAGTTCTTTATCCCAGGCATCCATATTCCGCCGGAGCCATTCCAGCGTCATACTTGCATGTTCTATCTCTTCATCCCGGTTATGAGCCAGGATTTTTTTCAGACTCTCATCTTTTTCCACATCTACCCGCTGATTGTACCAGTCTACCGCTTCAATTTCTTCTTTCAGGCTGTTCAGAGCACGAGTGATGGATTTGGCTTTTTCACTCAGTTTGCTTTCCGATTCGTGATATTGACCCATGATGTCTCCTCTTTTATGGTGCTTTTCACCATTATCTATGATCATTCAGTTAAACATTTTTTTTAATTCACTGCTTCAAACGCTTAGAAACCCGGTCAAAGGTATCACCTAAGGTTTTCCAGCTTTTTTCCAGTCCGGCTTTCAGTTCCTCCCAGGCATCGTCACCTGACTCCCGGAGCTTATGAATCTTGTTCTGGACCTTTTCACGTTGTGTTTTCATCTCCCGGATTTGCTCATCATATTCTTTTTTGACGTCTGCCTTGGCATTTCGGGCCTTCGCTTCCAGCTTTTCAATTTTGGCATCCCACTCCTTCAGTTTGGCTGCCATTTTTTCAATGTAAACCTCTCGTTCACTCATCGTATTCCTCCATTGTTTAAACCTTTATATAGATTTTGTGCTTTTAATAAAGAATTAGTTGCAATATAAAATAACTGTCACTACCGCTTTCCAATAGAAAGGCAAAATCCTGAAACATGCATTTCATCATGGGGTGCTATGATCATATCCGCGCCCTGTGATTTTTCCAGGGCATTATAGACGGCCATGTTTTCCACCAACCCAGAAAAACGAATGGATAAAATATATTTTTTAAAATACATATCAGCTTATTTCACAAACATCATCTTTTTGCTGGAAGAAAAGTTACCGGTTTTCAAGTGACAAATATAGAGTCCTGAACTCACCGGATGACCGGACTGGGAGTGTCCGTCCCATTGAACAGTATAATAACCGGCAGGTTGGGATTCATGTGTGAGAGTCTTCACAGGTTTACCATTGATGTCAAATATCTGCAGTCGGACAATCTGTTCTGAGGGTAGACCATAGTGAATCGTTGTTACCGGATTAAAGGGATTGGGATAATTCTGAGCGAGAAAAAAGTTGGTGGGAAGACCTGTTTTCGCATCCTTGACAGCCGAGGGATCCTCCTGAAGAAAGGTGAGAATCTTATCCATAAGAATTTCCCGAGTTTCTGCCGGATATACCGTTTCGAAAGGAAAACCTATGTAAACAATTTTTCCCGGGACTGATCCTCCCGGAAAGAGTCCCTCAAAACTCACACCGCCAATCATATGTGTGCTGACGTTTTTATACCGTAAGATGTTTCGTCCCCCATTCACACCCGTCACCGCATCCGCCCATTTCACATTCAGGGTTCCATGGATGCCGTTATCAAAGGTAATATCATTTATCCCGTTAAATAATCCTCCCTCGATCCCTTCGGCACTGTAATGGGTCCCGGATACATTCCCTGGTGCATCGGCAGTATATTGAGCTTTAAAAAAATTCCTGAAAAAATCTTTATCAGTGGAAGATCCTTTGTAATCCAGATCCCAGGCAATTTCAGCCCCGGAGACAAAAAGCCGGCCTCCCTCCTGCAAAAAAGATTTTACCTTTGTCTGCTCGTTAGATGAAAAGGTTTCATCCACCGTGGATTCATCCCCCAGGATATAATCCACCACCGTATACTCCCCCAGGTGGATAAGCTCTCCCGTGACAGCCTCATTCGTGGCAGATACAAAGGGTAATCCCAGTTCTTTCACGGGATGGGCATGATACCGGATAAAATCGTAAGTATTTCCTGTGGATGCACGGTCAAAACCATAAACCAGGAGAATATCCGGTTCAAAACCCGGGATCGAATGAACAGCCAAAACTTCCGTTTCGCCAGACAAACCGGCGCTGTTTTCCGCCTGAAGCTTAAAAAAAAGCAGAGTATCTCGTCCACCTGTATCCAGAATATATTCCGATGATACGAAAGTAGCTGCAGATTGAAAGGTGAGTCCATCCGGACTGCTAAATAGGCGATAGGAATCTACTGAGGGATCAGGAGTGACTGTAATCTTAATAGATCCGTTGGAATCGGTGGATACCCCCCAGGATTTAGGCTTGGGCGGCAGGGATGCTTCGGCGATATAGGTGGGCTGGACCATGGGGCCTGTCTCATCACTGAGGATTTTGTAAAGCACCGGATCCCTGAGGATGGTTCTTAAATCTTTTTCTTCGTCGTCAATCATAACATTCCCGTACAAAAGGCGGATACCGTGACTGTAATCTACATACGAAGCAAAGTGTCCGTTATAGAGGGGTTGCCAGGGTGTACCGTCGAGTTTATGCCAGCCGTAAATTACCACATGGTCCGGCCGCGCCGGGTCGGTAATCAGGTTGCTGATAACCACATCTTTCTTCAAACCGCCCATCAGCTGTCCCAATTCTCCTCCCGCTGCCAGGCGCAGAGCTTCAATATCTTCATGATGTTCAATAAAGCGGGAAACTTTCACACTTTCTTCAGACCAGGGATAGGTCACCGGTTCCAGTTTGACTTCCGCATGGACATAAATATGATCTACCAGCTTCCGGGTGGGCATAGAACCGCCAAAGCGGTCAGCTATTTTTTGGGCGGTTATGGGACCCATGGGAATCCGGCAAAAATCCTCATCCGATCCAATGGCCAGGTAATCGGGCATTACCTGATAAGAAACCGTATGTGACAAGCTGTTCGCGTCGGTGAATGTGGCTTCCACTCTCTTTAATTCCCGGAGAAAATTGGGGATATTTCCTGTGGATATTTCATCCCAGATGGCTTGTTCCCGATCCTCAAAAGAGAGATTCAAGACCGATTGCATAAATTCCGATCCGGTTTGGGCATCCTCAGATCGCAGGGGGATTTGGAGGTCGGTCACATGATACACATCTGCCTGAATCTCATCATCATAGGCCCTATCCCCATAATACTCATATCCCTGGTTTTCCTCTGCAGTACCGGTAAGCATCCCGTGGATAAACCCGTTTTTTTCAACCTGAACCGTATGGAGAATGGCTTGTTCAGGATTTTTTTTGAGGATAAAGCGAAGGCGGCCATCCAGGGCGGAATGGCGGATAAAATCCTCATTTTCGGAAGTTGTAAAAGAAAATGAATCTGCCATATACCGCTGCATAATCCGGCTCCGGTACCAGGTTCCTCCGGTAGGTGAAACAATGGGTTCTCCGTTGTACAAAGCTACGCTGTCGTTATAGGCGATTACAGTCAGATAATGGTCCGGTGCTGCATTCAGCCATTGAATCATTTGATCCCCGTACGTGTGTTCATATCCATAATTGCTGTCCAGAAAAAGAATCCGTTTTACATCATCGGGGATTTCAGTAACGGCATCCAGATATGAAAATGTAAAACGGCCACCGCCACTGTGTCCCGTCAGGATGATAAAAGGATCCATGGACTTAAAGCAGGATTTGAGATAATTCACCAGGTTTTCTACGATCTCCTGATGGTCAGGATGTTCACTTTTCCAGGCCGGCCAACTTTTTTGGGATGTTTCCAGATATACCACCACCAGGTTATAATCTGAAATCCGCTGACGCAAAAAACGGGTCTGGGCGCCGATATGCTGAATATCGTAATGCCAGTCGTCCCCAGCCACTAACTGTTTGCCTACGGTCTGTTCAATTGTATTTCCGTTGGGCAGCGCATAAAGTGCCAGCCCCACCGGCTTATCCGTATCAAAACTATCCGGACAAGCGGCATTGATGTGGACACGGATATCGGAAGTGTAGGAAAAAGTTGAGACTTGTTCATTAAAAGCGGGACTGAGAGAAAACCCCGGGAGAAGTCCATCTACAGACTGTCCCATCAAAGATCCTCCTAACATCATCAAACTAAATATTAAAAAAAACCATTGGTACATTCTCATTTTTATCTCCATCCTGATTATGTTAAAAGTTTACAATAATTTATCAATTTCATCTCATCATTACTAAATGATTCATAAAATTACAGGCAAATTGAAACAAATAATGTATATACGGAATCAATACCTATGGTAGGTATGGAAAATCTTTTTAGATCAGAATTAACAGCGCTGTTTTTTATCCATTCTCATGGGATTATTGATAATATATCTGCGGATATTTTCCAGGGCATATTGATTTCGGATGATGTGTTCGTAATAATTGCGTTGCCATACGGGTAAACCTGGTGTCTGCCTTACTTCATTAATATGTTTTGTCACGGCTGATTTAAACGATCTGATAATTGTTGGAATGGAACCCGGAACTGGTTTACCGAATTCTTCATAAACCACGGATTGACAGCTTTCCTGTTGCCTCACGGCGCGGGTTTCCTGTTGCCTCACGGCGCGCCGTGAG
>JASGMP010000018.1 GCA_030156395.1 Fidelibacterota bacterium | reverse complement strand
AGTGACCGGGTCGGACCTCAATCGCCTGTTGAGGTAGCAATGCACTTGCCTACTTGTTCAAAACAGTTAGCGAAAGCCCTTTTATGATGAAACCCGTGATGCGCATTTCGGTTATCATTCCTGTGTATAATCGTGAGGAATATATCCGGCGGGCTATAGACAGTGTGTTAAATCAAACCCGACCGGCCGATGAAATCATTGTTGTTGATGATGGGTCAACAGACGCAACTCCATCTATATTAGCGGATTATGGAGAATTAATTCAGGTTGTGCGCCAGGAGAATACAGGGGTTTCAGCTGCACGGAATCGGGGGATCCGGGTTTCGTCCGGAAACTGGATTGCACTGTTGGATAGTGATGATGAATGGTTCCCGGATAAACTGGCCCTCCAGGAATCCTGGCTGAAGAAAAATCCCTCATACCGAATCTGTCAAACACAGGAAATCTGGATCCGCAGAGGAAAACGGGTTAATCCCATGAAAAAACACACAAAAGTACAGGGAGATATCTTTTTCCCCAGTCTGAAACGTTGCCTGGTTAGTCCTTCAGCCGTTCTTTTTGAACGGCAACTTTTCGAGGAAAATGGCGGTTTCGATGAATCGTTTCCCGTTTGTGAAGATTATGATTTGTGGCTACGGATTTCACTACATGAACCGGTGGGGCTTCTGCCTGAAGCGGGTATTATCAAGTATGGAGGACACACAGATCAACTTTCCCGGTCTGTGTGGGGAATGGATCGCTTCCGGGTGTTCTCCCTTGAAAAAATACTCAGCGAAAATCCCGATCTTTCATGGGATAAAAAAGTGGCGGTCTTGCGTGAATTGATCTATAAGCTGACGGTTTTACACCAGGGTGCTCTGAAACGGAACAGCAATGAGAATGCATGGAAAAAGAAGCTGGAAAAATATAACTTTCTGCTTCAGCAACTGTAAAGCAAGCACCGGAGGAATACATGATGAAATACAGATGGCTGATACTTGTCATTATTGGCATTTCCGTGCTCCAGGGAGCATCACCCCAGCAATTTGCCGAAATCGGCGATTTCCCGCTTTATGGTGGTGACGTTATGGAGAATTGCCGTGTGGGATACCGCATTATTGGGGATTTCCCCTGCAATGAAGATGAAATTGTCGTGTTTCCCACTTGGTTTGGAGGTACATCGGAGCATGTGGAAGGGCTGATCCGGACGTATAATTATATTGATACCACCCGTTTTACCATCATCATTATGGATGCCTTTGGCAATGGGATTTCCTCCTCACCGTCCAACAGCATCACACAAAAAGAGGGCTTGTTTCCGGAGTTGACGATTCTGGATATAGTCCGGGCACACTATTTGGTGCTTACACAAACACTTCATCTGAATCATATATATGCTGTAGTGGGTGGATCCATGGGGGGCATGCAGGCCTTTGAGTGGCTGGTGATATATCCCTCTTTTATGGAAAAGGTGGTTGCCTATGTAAGCACACCCCGCATGACATCCTACGACCTGCTTCATAAGGAATTTCAGCTTCGGCTGATTCAAACGGCACGGATGTACAAGGTTCCCGAAGAGCGCCTGATGATGTTGCTGGATATGTCTCAGGATCTGGTCGCCCGGACACCAGAATACCTGGTGACCGAGATTCCCCTGGAGGATTTCGAAAATTACCTGACAAAATTTGAGCCATCTCCTGGACGGATTTTTAACAGTTATAACTGGGAATGTCAGCTAAAAGCTATGATGAGCCACAATATTGGACAATCCTTTGAAAACGGGTATGACGAAGCTGTTTCTGAAGCCATCGCAGATCTTTTGATCATTGTAAACCGTCAGGATCATCTGGTCATGCCACAACCGGCACTTGAACTTGCGGAACAGTTGAACGCAGAAACGTTCATTCTGGATAATAAATACGGACATTTGGGTATCACTCCGGAAATAGATACGCTGATACCCGTCATTCACACATTTTTAGAAAGGTAATGCACATGACAAAAAAACACATGACGCCCCAATTTCTCTCCCAATGCCGGAAAATATTGCCGGACAATCCCTCCAAACATGTTCTCAGAAACAGCATCATTCAAAATGGTATAGATAAAACGGTACTAAGCCATGATTCCCTGGTAGAAAATGTTTTTGCATTCTCACATGAGATTCCCACCGGGAAAATCACCAATCAGGAAAAAAGTGGCCGATGCTGGATCTTTGCTGCCCTGAACACCTTCCGCTATGCAATAGCCCAAAAGATTAAAGTAAAGGATTTTGAGCTCTCTCAAAGTTATCCCTTGTTTTGGGATAAACTTGAAAAATCCAATTTTTTTCTGGAAAATATTATTGAAACCCGGCAAGAAGCTATCGACAGCCGGGTTGTGATGTGGCTGATGCGGGATCCGGTTCAGGATGGCGGTCAGTGGGATATGTTTGCTGGATTGGTGGAAAAATATGGGATTGTTCCAAAACAAGCGATGCCTGAAACCTTTCACAGCAGCAATACGCAACGAATGAATCAACTTCTCACACTCAAGCTTAGGGCCTCAGCCTCCCATCTTCGCAAGATGGCAGCTCAGAAAACCGGAGAGGATGATCTCCGAAAAGAAAAGGAAAAAATTCTTGAAAAAATCTATGATATGCTGGTTTCTTTTTTAGGGAAACCACCGGAGACTTTTGATTTTGAATACCGGGATGATGATAAACATTACCACGAAGACCGGAATTTGACTCCCCTGGCATTTTATAAGAAATACCTGGAAAACAAACCGGCAGATTATATCAGTATCATTCATGCTCCCACCGAGGATAAACCTTTTATGAAAACATATACGGTTCAGTTTCTGGGAAGTGTTTTGGAAGGTCGGCCGGTAAAATATCTGAATGTCGACATTCAAACCTTGAAATCTCTGACGCTTGCCCAATTAAAAGCCGAAGAGCCTGTTTGGTTTGGGTGTGATGTAGGGCAGTTATCAGACCGTGAAAGTGGGATTATGGCGACAAATCTTTATCTCTATGAGGAAGCCCTTGAGACATCCTTTGATCTTGATAAGGCCGGGCGTCTGGATTATGGCGAGAGTATGCTGACCCATGCCATGGTTTTTACCGGTGTTCATTGTATTAAGGATACGCCGGTGCGCTGGAAAGTTGAAAACAGCTGGAGCGAAAAATCCGGGAAAGACGGTTTTTTTATCATGACGGATCGTTGGTTTGATGAATACACGTATCAGGTGGTGATTCATAAAAAATATTTAAGTCCGGAATTGCTTAAGGCCGCAGATCAAAAGCCGGTAGTTCTAAAACCTTGGGACCCCATGGGTTCACTGGCTATCCGGTTCTGACATACTGGAGAATGTCTGATACACATCAGGAGCGATATAGTGACTTCCATATATGAGGATCAAACCGTCATGCGGGGAGTTTTTAAGGGCTTTTTGTATGGCAGCGTGTACCGAAGACACAACGCAGGTTCCCGGTCGGACGGCGGCAAGTTCATTCAGAGCTTCAAGTGTGATGCTCCTATGTGAATGGACGGGGGAAAGATAACAGGCTTGCGCATGGGGAAGAAGGATATCTACAATTTCGTGGGTTTCTTTATCTCCCAGCATGCCGACGACAAGAGTGAGCGGTTTATTTGGATAAAGATTCAGAACAAGTTCTTTTAATCGGCGAACACCTGCCGGATTGTGGGCAACGTCGTAGTAAACCAGGGGGTTTTCCGATAACAGTTCAAACCGCCCCTTCCACTGGACCGTTGTAAGTCCTTTTATGATAGCGGTTAACGGCAAAACACCTTCTGTAAAAATTTCACAGGCCTTAATCGCCAGGGCAAAGTTTTCCAATTGATGAAAACCCGCCAGCGGAGTATCCACCCACTCCCTGCTCTCTTGCAGGCATAGGGACATACCTCTGGTTTTAAGCCGGACATCCCGGAAATAGTCTTCCGGCTGTGTTATAAAGAGGGGTACTTTTTTTTCTTTAGCTTTATTTTTCAGTACCGTCATAACAAGAGGATCGTGATGACAAGTCACAAGCGGTATGGTATCTTTAAGAATACCCGCCTTTTCAGTGGCAATCAAATCAAGTGTTTCCCCCAGAATCCGGGTATGATCCCGGGTTATGGATGTAATGACGGTGACCCGGGGGTTGAGGACGTTGGTGGAATCCAGCCGGCCACCCAGACCGGTTTCAACAACAGCGGCATTAACGGCTTCCTCACGGAAAAGGTAAAAGGCCAGCCCAGTAGTGATTTCAAAAAAGGAAATATCATGAGAATCCAGCCACGGATGCCATTGAGATATCAATGCTTCGATCCGCTCTTCAGATACAGGATGGCCATTGATCTGGATACGCTCGTTAAAATGGACAAGATGTGGGGAGGTAAAACGGCCGGTTAAATAACCGCTGTGTCGTAAAATTGTTTCACTTAGAGCCACAACAGACCCCTTACCATTTGTCCCGGCCACATGAATTGCCGGAAATGCCCGTTCAGGATGCTGAAGCCATGCCATAAATTCCAGGGTTCGCTCCAGTCCCAGCTTCATCTGGCCGCCCAACCGGGCGTACAGCTCGTTTAAATAGTCTTTCATTCTTTTCGAAGGGAATACCGGTTCAGGGTTTCAATGGGTAATTTTTGGACACAGCTTGGTTCATGCCCCAGAAAACGACTGCTGATTGCCTTAAATTTCCGGGGGAAATCGGTCACGTAAAAAAGATCTGTGCCCGGTTTTTCCAAGGGGTTTAACATATTATGAAAAGTCAAAGCCTCTTTGAGAGTCCGGGCGACCACCCGGGATGAATCCACGATGGTGACATGAGAGGGAAGAATGCTTTTTAAAACAGATTTCAGGATGGGATAATGGGTACAGCCCAGGATTAGGGTATCCAGATTCTGCTGAACCAAAGGATTCAAATATTCCCGGGCAATCAGTTGGGTCACTGGATGATCTTCCCATCCCTCTTCCACGAGGGGGACAAAGAGAGGACAGGCAGCAGAAAAAATCTGAATGTCCGGATTCACAGCCTGCACCCGTGCTGTATAGGCACCGCTTTCAATAGTTGCCGTTGTTCCAATGACGGCGACATGTCCGTTTTGAGTTGCATTCACGGCTTCCTGCACACCGGGATCGATGACGTTGACTACAGGAAGATCTGTCAGCGAACGAACGACATCCAAAGCAAGGCTCGATGCTGTATTACAGGCAATCACAATGGCTTTGACAGGTTGATCCAATAAAAAACGGGTAATTTGTGTGGTAAAATCGCGGATTGTCTCGGTACTCTTGGATCCATAAGGTACCCGCGCCGTATCTCCGAGATAAATAATGTTTTCCGATAATAACTGCGTGCGAATCTGACGATAAACGGTAAGTCCGCCCAGGCCGCTGTCGAAAATTCCCACCGGCAATGTCGCGAGATCAGTGGTTGGGGATATCTTTTTCATATTTATCTTTAAATTCCTTAATCGCCTGAAAAAGGGCTTCGGCTATTTTCTGCCGGTATGAAGCCCGTTTCAGTTTTTGCAGATCGGATTTGTTGGAAATGAAACTGACCTCGGTCAAGATACTGGGCATAGAAGCACCCAGGAGTACATAAAAGCCGGCTTGTTTTACACCGCGGGATGTTGTTTTCAAATTATGGATATAGTTTTTTTCCACCAGAGCGGCCAGATCTTCACTCTCTTTCATAAAGGCACTTTGAGCCATAGCTGCCAGGATATACTGTTCGTTTGTAATTTTTTCATAGATTTCCTGGTTTTCTTCGAGGCGGATCACCTGGTTTTCTCTTTCGGCGATTTTTATTGCTTCTTCCGTCAACCGGGGTGCCAGTAAAAAAGTTTCGCTTCCACTGACCCGCCGGTTGTCATGACTGTTACAATGAATGCTGATAAAAAGCTTTCCGTTGGCGTTATTAGCTATTTTTGGCCGCTGATGCAGGGGGATAAACACATCGGTTTTTCGGGTGTAAACCACATGGGTGCCCAGCTCCCGTTCCAGCATACGTCCTAAACGGAGGGTTATGTCCAAAGTAATGTCTTTTTCCCGAGTGCCATCCGCCCCCAAAGCACCTGGATCCCGCCCCCCATGACCCGCATCCAGAACAATGGTATCAATGAGCCATTTTTCAGATGCCTCCAAAGTTCGTTCAGATGCAGTCAGTGAGGACGGTTTTCTCAAATTAATATTGATACTACGGGTTTCGGGATCAATGTAGAAATCATATCCCGATATGGCATTCCGGAGGCGGATAGAAAGTTGAAATGTTTCACCGGATTGAATGGGGATGATACCGCGAAGAATACCGGAATCGTAGGTTCTGTTAAGCTGGACGGTATCTCCCGTTGCCCCATAGATGGTGCAGTAAAGCCAACCATTGCGCCCCTCCCAGATATTGACGTCCTGCTCCTGAAAGAGCCGGGAGGTTTCAATGCGAAGCGTGGATCCGTTCTTGAAATTCTGGATGACAATATCCCGTATACTGTAAGATTCAGGTTCGAGAATCAGGGTTCGTCGTTCTGGTGAAAAGGTCAGGTCCGGATAGATACGGGTATGGAGGAATCGGATCCACTCGTAAAGGGGGACCAAAAGTTCCTTTCCGTAACGCTCCACCGGAGCCGGGAGGTGATAAGTACTGACATCCAGGTGAATAAAGGCACTTCCACCGTGAATTGTGACCAAGTGTCCGCCCAGACGACCGTTGGCGGCCCAGGTTGTTGTGTCTGACAAGGGGGCTTCACTTAGGTTCAGCAGAAATTCGGAAGCGGAAATCCAGGGATATCCATACAGTTCATGTATAGATATTTCTACACCCGGATCCAGGGTGGTTTGCTTGACATTGACCGTAGTCCTTCCCTGTAAAAGGACAGGAAAAATAAATGCAAGAAAAAGTGTGTAACGCCATATTTTTACCATATCTATATAATTTACCGGTTCATGGAATCCAATGCAATTTGCAATTGGAGTACACCTCGAATATCCTTTCGGCTGATGGAAAAACCAAGACCTGTTTTAACGGTTTGAACAGGATAAAAAAAAGTGATGTCCAGAGCTGAAAGATTTTCTTTTCCGGCTTTTTGGATCACGGGCTGATTGCCACAATAGAGCCGGGTATACCACACATCTGAACTGCCTCCCATGATCTGACTGAATTGAATTTTCAGAGTAGCTTCATTATGCTTCAGTGTCACCAGAAAAATACCAACCGATGCCGGATGATGGAAATCTGTTGATATTAACCAGATGTTTTGAACATTTACCCACGGGGCAACCGGCAGATAAAAAGCCTGTTTAAATGTAAAGAGGTGGTTTTTGATACATGTGAGAAGAGCCGGGGGCGTGGCGGACTCACCAATGATATCTTCAGTGATCAGGTGCACGAGTGTCTCGGATTTCATGTTTCCAATATGAGATGAAAAGTACAGTTGGGTCTTTCTGTCATAGCCATCAGCTCTGTTTTGTTGTATTAAGGATGTCTTAAGTGAATGTCCGTCTCGGAAGCTGATAGAAAGGCCCCATCCAACTCCCGTGCAACCCCCTTCGTCACCGCCGAACCAGGGATTTTTACCGTAAAGGGGATTAAAACTGTTTGATGTTGTGTAGGCCAGAAAAATAACACGGGTTCGTTTCCCTTTAATGGTTAGGTTTCCGCTCGCATGTCCCCATCGCATGTTATGCCAGTGGTACGAGATATTTGATTGTGCCAGGAAATGCTTTCCACAGATTTGAATCATGCTTTCCTGCCATTGGTCCGGACTTTGATACAAAGCCATAGTATGGTTTGGATATCGGACTTCAAAGGAAGCACCAAAACCCTCTTCGCTAAGAAAGAGTGATGCTGACAGTTTTTGCAGATTCACAGATGCATATCCTGAAAAGGGCGAATAGGTATAGGGTCCTTTACGAAGGGCTGTCGACTGTTTAAGTTTTGTGTTTCCCGGAAACAAGGATCTGCGGGCTGTGGCCTTGCCTACAAGCCATCCCTGGGCGTGGGAAATCAAAACCGGTCCGGCGCCCAGCGATATCTTTTTGGTTTTGAAATGAATAGAGCAGGCGTTCCGGCTTTTCTCAAAACCGGCCTGTCCGTAAATTCTGAAAGAGGCTGTAGGCGTTAGTGTGATATTTGCCCGGTGAGAATATGGATAGTCACTACCAGTGCGGATTTGAAAGCGAAGACTACCCGTTGCCACGGAATCCAGATTTAGTTGAAGAAATTCCGGATCTTCTCTGAAAAGCAGGGATGTGTTGGCATAAAGCTGGTTTAGAATTCCCGGCACACAGAGGATCCATAACATAAACCGACAGAAGGATGCCAGCGACATTGCCATTGAAAACTCCAGGAGCGGTAAAAAAGTGAAAAAGAAGCATGAACGGCCTTACTCAGACTAAACCATGCCGTGTTGCATGCCATGAAAGGTCCGGGATTGAACGAGGCTCCCAAGCCCCAATCCGGTAGGAAACCATCCCGGCAATATACACCAGCAGTCAGAAGGAGCTCAGATAAGAAGCGTTTTCCGATGGTTCCGAACCATGCCGGTGAATTGAGGGTGAAGCGTTCTTTTGGGAGAGACAAGCCCGGCAGAAAATCGTAGCCAAGACTGGTATAAAAATCTGGAAGAGGGTGTAGCATCAGCCGCCACGAAAGGGAAAATTCATGAACAGTTCTTGCTTCAGCCGGAGATGCCCGTGTCCAGTTCAAAGACACAAAACCTGCCAGATGAGGGGTGAGGTGCCGAGTCATCTGAAGAGCAAAATCCTGTGAAGCAAGCAAGTTGTGAAATTGAAAAGAACCATCTAGCCCCACCGTAATTTTTTTCTTTTTGTGCCGGATTTGGAAGCCCCCTTCCTTGATAAACGAAGTATGATAACCCCGTATGACGCATGTGTTTTGTGATGACATATTCAGAGTGTCAGTGAACAAGGTGAGATCAAGCCATGCAAGTCCATGCTGCCCCATTGCATGGGAAAAAAATTCGACACCATACAAAGTAATGGGAAGTAACGTGAGAAAGAAAAAATAGTGTTTTCGTATCATGGTGAAGTATACGAAATACATACTAATATATCAACATTATTATTTTTTTAATATATATGATAATTCTGATAGCCTAATTATATTTTATTCAAAGAATAAAATAAATACCAGGCTTATTGAGCAAATTTTGTTTATAAGTATTTTTCTGATCTTCGGATAAAACGATAAGAGTTAGGTGCCAGCTGACATAATTTCCTTTTTTACTGGTGTTCCCTGGTTTTAACACATAGGAATCTATATTGGGGATAAGGGTAGACACGGCATTTTTGATTGCAGATGGATTTTTTCCGATAATGCGGAATGTCCAGGTGCAGGGATATGTAATGGTAGGCTTACCCGTCATCACTTTTTTTGTTTTTGTTTCAAATGAAAGTTATATGATCAGGTGGACAATGAAAAGAAAAGAAGGAGATAAATCTGAACAGTTGAATTTAATATATGAAGAATAATATAAGCTTGCACCTTTTAATGCGCGGTGTTATTTTGTCCCCGGGGGTGTAAAGAGATAGGAATTTTCATATATTATAATCAATTGAACTCGACTTCATCTTCATCTTGTTTTAAGACGCCAGGTATGATCTCAAAAAATATTTTTTTAGATGTATTACGCTTAAAACTCACAGGGATTACATTGTTGAGATGTATGATTATTCATGTTGGGTTTGGGGACTCAAAAAATCATAGATAAAACACACAGATGGAATGCGAGTTTTGCCCGGGACACAGGAAATTTCACGTGAATTGTTGCAGATCAAGCCTTATATTGCTTTCAATAAAGGGGAAGCCATCGGCAATCGAAAGGATGGTTAAACGGTCATGTAATTTTCCCGGATATTTTCCATTTTTGTTTCAAAAACTGTACAGGTGTCGTCTATTTTTTGGGATATTCTATTTTAAGATTATCACTTGCAACAGTTCCTTGTCGTTCCCATCATAAATCACTGTATACGTATAAGAAGTTGCTCACTGATCCAGGGCACTAATTTATCATTAGCAGGTTCATCGGGTTTGATGCGTTTGTTTTCAAACTTTCAGGGTGGATATTAACCTGGGATTTTTTTTATTGGCAATGTATGTACTTCATTTTCCCTGAAGTTCTAAAGTTGCATGTCATTATATGTAAAATCTGATTCCGTAAAGGATGAGTTTCCTTCTGAAGCACAAAGCGGTGGACCTGACCAAGAGCCGTCTGGTTGGTCAAGGCACTGAAAGAGGATGTGAACATCATCCCAAAAATCAGCATTTTCATGTCTTCTAAAGGGGTGAAATTGATATATGCGAAATGTTAAATCCGGCATAGACGTTGTTGAGACGTTGAAAGGTTGGGGAGCGGTTAAGGGTTTGAAAAGATGTGCTAATTTTGCATATTTGCAACTAAGAATATTTATGAGGGATGAAGATGTCAGAGAAAAAGCGAAAAAGCAGAAAACACCTCCTCAATCCAGAAGGCATCATCTGGCTGATTCGGATGTTGCTGATGAGTTCGATTCTCCTGAATGGACTGGTGGTTGTGCTGGATATTTATAAGGATGCCGAAGTCAACGAAGGAGAAGTTCTTGAAGCAACTACGGATCAATCTGAACTGGTTTTTCTGGCTATCCTGGCCCTGATTCTCTCCTTTTTGCCAGATTATATTGAGAAATGGCGGCATATTCATTTTCCCCAACAGCTCGAATTTTTGTTGATTCTTTTTATGTATGCCGGTGTATACCTGAGTGCCCGTTTTGATATGTATTACCGGGTGTTCTGGTGGGATGATCTTTTACATGCCCTTTCCGGTGTGATGATCGGATTTATTGGTTTTTTAATTGTCTATAAAATTAATCATAAGCATAGCATGGATTTTAATCCGCTCCTCATCGCTCTTTTTGCTTTCACTTTTTCTGTAACCATAGCCGTATTTTGGGAAATTTTTGAATTTTTGATGGATGTCTATTTTGGTACGGCCATGCAAAAATGGGATCTCCCTGAAGAAACCAGCCTGATCGGTCGTCCCTACCAGGGAAGTGGGCTTCGGGATACCATGTCCGACCTGATATTGGGAAGCGCCGGTGCCCTGGTCACCTCCTTTATCTCATATTTTCTCTATAAAAATGAAAAACGGAAAACACTTAAATGGATGATGGAAGTTTTTCCCGAATAAGAGTGGTAAAGAATGCAATTTTTATTTTGAATAATTTTGTTTAGCGTTTAGGTTTTATTGATGATTATTTTGAATTCTGTCCCCTCCTTGCGGTTAATCTCCAGTGTCCCTTTCAACTGGCGGACCAGAAGGGATATAAGGCTGAGTCCGAGTCCGGGTTTAGTTTTTTCTATGGCTTCTTCTGGAAGGACATGGCCACTATCCTGGTAGATGAGGGTAAGGGTTTGGTTTGTAACCTCGAAACGGATATCAATCTGGCCTTTGTTTCGGTTTGGGAAGGCATATTTGTAGGAGTTGGTGAACAGTTCATTCAGTATAATGCCCAGTTGAAACATGATTTTTGAATCCAGGATTTCATCATCAATCTGTCTTTTGATATGTATTTTCGATTCGTTGTCATAGGATGATGTAATATAGTCTATCAGCTGATTCAGGTAATCCGCAGAAGAAATATTGGTAAAATCACTGGTATGCATGAGCTTATCATAGATCATCATCATACTGGAAACCCTGTTTTTTGCCTCCTGAAGAGCGGTCACGGCTTCTTGATCCGCCATGTTCCGGGCCTGGAGGGTTAAAAAGCCTGCGATAGTGTTCATGTTGTTTTTAATGCGGTGGTGAACCTCACGGAGGAGAATCTCTTTTTCGGCCAGTAAGTTGCGAATTTCTTCTTCGTCCGCTTTTTGAGCTGTCACATCCCGGAGGATTAAAAGGGTTCCGTTATTTTCGCCCATGTGATCTAAAATTTGTGAAGCCCGCACACTCAACACAATTTCGGATCCGTTTTGTTGATAGGGAATTGTGATATCTTCGTCGTTCTGATGGGAATTCAGAATTTTATGGAGTGTTTCCTTATTAAAAAGAGAAACGGCATTGGTCCCTTTTTGTGTATAGGATTTTCCCAAAAGGCGCACAGCCGCTTGATTACACTCGGTTACAAGATTTTCCCGGTTTAGTATAATGACCCCGTCCTGCATGGATTCAAAAACAGTTTTTTTAGCTGCAGGAAGGAGCTCGAAAAGCTTGTAGGCATAGATGTTATAGACAAATATCAGGGCGGCTGCCAAGATACCGAAAGGGCCGAAATCTATTTTCAGGTTGTTATGGGACGCCAAATTGATGATGAGAGATATCCAAGGAAATAATGAACCAATAAAAAGAAGAAAAAAGCGTTTCCGAACGGCCTCATTACTTATATACCAGGTATAAAGAAGCAGGATGGTACCGATAAGAAAACAGATGTTGGTATACGAAACGAAAATCCAGTACCATGGACCTCTGTCAAACGTTATAAGAGACAGGTGCTCAAGTTTGATGAGTCCCAGGTTTTGATAGTACAGCTCATGAGCCGGGTTGGAATTCACAATGAAGAGCGTAATCAGGGAAAATAATACCATGAATGTCGCAATATACCTGCGATATTTCATGAAACGCCCTGTATATTCCATGATAAAAAGCACCCACAATGTGCCTAAAAAGGCCAAACCGATATACTCGATGCATAAATACATAAAGGCCGTATCCACATCAGAGCTGTGAACCTCAAAATAGTAACCAAAAGTATACACAGCAGACGCAATCATAAGCAACGAAAAGAAAAATCCGCCTTGAATATCCCTGTTTCGATCGCTGATGAGTCCCAAAAGCAGATAGCCGGCTCCAAAAATAGGCAGGAAGTTAATGATGATTTGAAATGCATCTGCGCTGAAGCCCGGATTGTACATAGTTGCCCCTCTCGTTTATGATTTTTTCATGGTATGTTGTATGGGAAATGTAATGGCATACCGTGTACCTTTTTCCCTCTCCAGAGAGATTGTACCCTTAAGCTGATCTGTCAGCAAATGGACCAGTTTTAAGCCAAATCCATCCGATGTCCCGTGAAGGGAATTTTCGGATATGCCAACTCCATTGTCTGCATATTGGAGGGCCAGAATACCAGGTTCCTTTTGAAGAAGTTCAATGGATATTTGTCCACGACGATCACCTGGAAAGGCATATTTTTCTGAATTGGTCAGAAGTTCATTAATGATCAGGCCAATCGTAAAAAGGGCGTTGGAATCCAATGTGATATTCTGAATCTGTTTTTGAATTTTGATTTTTTCCGGATCTTTGAAGGAAGCACAGACTTTTTGTATCAAATCATTCAGGTAAAAAGGGGCGGACATTTCCCGGAAATTATCCGATTTAAAGAGTTTATCATACACGGAAACCATGGTTTTGATCCGCCTCCTGGCGTCCTTCAGGGCAGAAACGGCTTTTTCATCGTCCAGTTGTTTTTCCTGAAGGGATAAAAGGCTTGCCATGGTGTTCATGTTGTTCTTTGTCCTGTGCTGAACTTCCCGGAGGAGTATTTCCTTCTCTTTTAAAAGATTTTTTATTTCAATATATGCTTTCATTTGTGGTGTGATGTTGCGGATATATCCTTCCAAGGCAATCATCTTTCCCCCATCTGAAAACACACCCTGCCCCTGTTCATGGACCCATTTTTCCATTTTGTTTACATCAAGAATCCGGTATTGAATATTGAAGTTTTTTCTTTGATGGACGGATTTCTGGATGTCATCCCACACTTTGTCACGGTCGTCAGGATGAATGATTTCTTGATATAGTGAGGACTTTGCATAAAAATCATCGGGAGAATACCCCGTAAGTTTAACAGAGCCGGGACTGACAAATTCCATGGGCCGGTCCGGTTCATTTTTACACCGATATACCATCCCCGGCAGATTGCCGATAAGGGTATTGAGCATCCGTTCACTTTCACGGATTTTCTCCTGTATTTCATATTTTTCCGTTACGTTGGAGAAAACAAGAATTACGCCGTGAATTTCGCCGTCTTTATCAATGATAGGGGCTGCACTGTCCGATATATGAAATTCTTTTCCGTTTTTGGCGATCAATACAGTATGATTTGCCAATTCGGCAAGTTTACCGTTTTCCAATACCGAGGCAACAGGATTTAAAACCTTCTGGCGGGTATGTACATTGATAATATGAAAAACAGCGTGAAGAGGTTGTCCCTTTGCATCCCTAAAGTGCCATCCTGTAAGCATTTCTGCGACGGGGTTCATACGTGTGATCTTGCCTTCAATATCCGTGGTAATCACGGCATCTCCGATGGACTGAAGGGTAATGGAGAGATATTCTTCCCTTTCGCGCAGGGCTTCTTCGGCTTTTTTCCGGGCCGTGATGTCATGAATGATGGAATAAAGAAGATGTTTCCCGCCGATATCAATGGGACCGCTGTACACCTCCACATCCCGGATTTCACCGTTTGCCAGGCGATGTTTAAAATAGAACTGCTGTTTTTGCTCCGCCTTGGATTCCGCCATGGCTGCTTTGATTTTTTCAAAGGGAAGTGTGTTGATCACTGATATATTCATTCCCCGCAGCTTATCCATAGGCCAGCCGTAGTATTGGGCGGCTGCCCGGTTTGCATTGGCAATGATCCCTGTTTCCGGATCCAGAAGAATCATCACAGAATTGTTGTCGGTGAATAGGGACTGGTACCGCGATTTGCTCTCTTTCAGGATGGCTTCCTGCTTTAAGCGTTCGGTGATGTCCCAGGCCACTACAATCACGACTTTTTTCCCAAAATAAGTTCCCGGAGAAAGACTTATTTCTTTGGGGGAAATTGTGCCGTCCTTTTTGCGGGCCCAGAAAATCAAGCGTTCCCGTTTTCCATCAAATGCACTTTTCACCTGCTGATCAATGGTTTTCAAATCATTTTGTCCCGGAGCTGCCAGGAAATGATGGGTTTTTCCAATAATTTCCTGCTTGCTGTATCCAAACATCTCTTCCACTCTGTCATTTATATCCAGAAGGATACCATTCGGCTTCTGAATAAATACGGCTTCCGAAATGCTGTTGATAATATTCTTATAGGTCTTTTCAGAAAGTTTCAGTTTCTCTTCGGCGATTTTCCGGTCTGTGATATCTGCTATGGATATTAGCCCCGCTGGTTTTCCCTGATACGTAATGGATCGTCCATTCAGATATACCCAGCGATTAGTACCATCTTTTCGCCGGATCAAAAATTCATAGGCATTGGTAGTTTCTTGTCCGGACTGTCGCTTCGAACCCCTTTCCAGGATCAGGGACCGGTAATCAGGATGAACAACCTCCCAAAATTTTTGCCGGTAGAGTTCTTCAGCACGAAATCCTGAGATTTGTTCACCTGCAGGGTTGGTGTAAACCCAGTAATTATCCTGGTAGATCATGATGGCAAACGGCGTGGATTCTGCCAGTGTCCGAAATCTTTCTTCGCTCTCTTTTAAACGGGTTTCGATGTAAGTCTCCTCAGTAATATCCCGCATATAAGCGCCGACCCCCTTTTTATTTTGGCCAAGGGGAACCGGAAATTTTCGCGCTTCATAGATTTTCCCGTCAATTTCCTCCACTGAGATGATAATTCGGTTATCTCGGATGGCCTTTTCGTCTGATGTGCGGCAATTTTCCGCATTTTGCCGGGGCATCAGTTCAAAATCAGTTTTACCCAGTATGTCCATTTTCTGCTTGTCAAAAAAACGCGCGTTGGCATCATTGATAAGTATATAGCGGAATGATTCATCTTTCAGATATGCCAAATCATCCATGGAATTAAGAAAGACTTCGTGTTTGCGTTCACTTTCTTCCAGGGCTCGAATTTGTTTTTGAAGTTTTATGTGTGCATCGTAAAGCTCAAATGCCATCTCGATAGAAGAAAGCAGGACAAAGTCACCTGAGTTTTTTATGACATAGCCATACCGGGTAATGGTGCGGACCTTTTCAACCATATCTTCTTCAGAATGAGAGGTAAGAAACACAATGGGAATGTTATGATTTTGGAGAATGATTTTTGCGGTTTCCGGTCCGTCTATACCAGGCCCCAGGTCAATATCCATTAAAATAAGATCAATATCTCCGTGATTATTCACAATGTCCAAAGCAGACTCTCCACAATCGGCGATCTGGGTATTATATCCGTGATCTTCAAGGAGCATTGCAGTATCCAGCGCAATCAAACGCTCATCTTCTACAATAAGGATCGATGGATTTTTTTTAATCATGAAATCTCCGGAAAAATTGATTTGTCACAAGCATGGAATTCTATTTTCACAATGAAGGTAGGGGTATTTGGACACTTTAAAACCATATTAAATATAAATATAGTGAGAACTTAAATCGACTGATAAATTAAATACGGGCAGAAGACGGTCCACCGGTCAGGTGTTTTGGCTGAAACGATCCCGTGTTGAAAGAAGAATAATATCTCGCAAGCCCTGTTCATTGGAGGCTTCATACCAGCGCTTTTCAAAGTCTCGTGTTTGAACGATCTGTGCGATGGCCGCCAGGGCTCTTAAATGAAAACTCCGCTGGTCCCGGGTTCCGGCAATGACAAAGAGGGTTTTGACTCCCGGATAATCCTCCGAAAATTGAATCCCTTCTTTAGCTCTGACAATAAGTAATTCAAAGCGGTTGGTTCCCTCTATAATCACATGGGGAACGGCCAGGGAGGGAGTTAACAAGGTGCTGCCTTCTTCCTCCCTTTTTTTTAGAAGCTCTGTCATTTTTTTTTCATCAATATTCAGCCTTTCTGAAAGTTTTTTTGCACTAAGACGAAATAATTCATCCCGTGAAACTGTTCCTTTCAGATCCAGAATGGGGGCTTTTTCCACCAAATAATCAAAACGGTCCATACTGATATCATCCCTTTCCCGGATAATTTGTTTCAGTTCATCTTCCAGGGTGCCGGTGACGAGTTGTTTATTTGTAATACGTGAGACAAGATGAAGAAGCGCAGATTCTTTATTGACTACTTTTCGCGCGAAAAACCAATAATAGGCAAAGGCGACAAGAATAAGGGCGGCACTGATCAGATAGGCATCGGTTCCAACTTCATATAATACATAAATCAAACCAATCACACCTGCTATTTGAAGCCAGGGATAGAAGGGGGATTTGTACAGGGGCCTGTAATTGTGAAGGGCACTTTCCCGCAAAATGATGACTCCCAGGCATGCAAGAATATAGGTCAGCATTAATACTGTTGAGGCGGCTTCGACAAGGATTTTCAAATCAAGCAGAAGGCTGAGGGTCATGATTAACCCAGTGAACAGAATTGCGACATGAGGTGTTTGAAACCGGCTATTGATTCGAGAAAATGGTTTGGGCAGCATTCTATCGCGGCTCATGGCAAGCAGGTAGCGTGATGCGGACATAAGTCCTGCATTGGCTGTCGATACAAAAGCGAGAATGGCTCCGATGCTCATAGCAATAAAACCCGTTTGCCCCATAAGTTGTTCGCCTCCCAGTGATATGGGAGTCAACGAGTTGTCCAGTTTTTCCGGGTCCAACAATCCACTGGTAACGGTAATAGTGAGGGCATAGATAATAATAACGGTTGTGAGTGAGAGCAAAATTCCCCGGGGCATGGTGTTCCCGGGATTTTGGATTTCCTCGGCCATACTGGCGACTTTCAGCAAGCCCCCGTAAGAGACGAAGACCAGCCCAGTTGCCGAAAAAACCGGTGCAATTCCTTTCCGGGCAAAAGGAATCAGGTTGGATATATTGATTTTTGGGAAACCGATGATGATATAGAGTATCAGTAAAATGAGAAGTCCGGCCACAAGCCAGGTTTGTGCCCGGGCGGCCTGTTTGACGCCTAGAGTATTCAGAATGACAAATAAAAGGACGAGTCCAGCCCCAATCAATAAACCGTTTAAATCGATGATCAGGCGGACAAATGTTGCCATTCCAACAATGGCAAAAGAACTTTTCAGCGTCAGGGAAAACCAGCTTAATAAGCCTGCAACAGAGCCTACAGCTGGTCCAAATCCCCGCATCACAAAGAAATAATCACTCCCCGCCTTGGGCATGGCCGAGGAAAGTTCCGCCATACTCAAGGCGCCGATTCCTGCCAGCAAACCGGCCATCACATAAGACCATATCACTGCCGGACCGGCGACAGAATGAGCCAGCCCCGGTAGAATGAAAAGTCCTGAACTGATCATTGCCCCGGTGGCAATGGTAAAGACATGGACCAGCTTTAATCCTTTGTGAAGGTCGGAAGAGGCATGCTCTGTCATCGTTTTTTCCTTATTATGTGTGATAACAACGTATTTTAAGATATGTTTTAAATATAAAAAGCACAGGTTTCGAAATGAAATAAAATGATTAAGCCGGCCAGGAGTTTTAAAGTGTATGCAAATAACTGGAAATCAAAAAGGAATTTGATTCGCGACATAAAGAGAAAAAGGATGTAAATCTAGTTTGGACAGTGTAAAAAGAGAGGGGCACGAAGATGTGCCCCTTCTCTGACGTTTTTTTGTGAAAAATGTTTATTTCATGAACACTATTTTCATGGTCTGATGAAAGTTTTTGGTTTGCATGCGGACGATATACATCCCAGACGAGATTTCTTTACCATGAAAGTCAGTACCATTCCAGATCAGATCATAATAGCCCGTTGATTGATACGTGTTCACCAGGGTTTGAATATGCCGTCCCGACAGGTCAAATATCTGGATATTTACATGCGTATTTTCCGGGATTTGATACGGAATTGTGGTGTATGGATTGAATGGGTTGGGGAAATTTGTACTGAGTTCGAAATGGTCAGGAGTACCGTTGCGTCCTAAAATGCCGGCTGCATGGGCATCCAGAGCTGGTGTGAGTTCGGACATATTTCCGTGATGATCCACAGCTGCCAGTCGGTAATAGTAATGTATTCCGGGCTGAACGTCTGAGTCCACATACATTGTATCAGCCACATGTATTAAAGGATCGATAGTCATAGGATCAAAAGCCGGATCCATGGATTTCCAGAGGATATAATAAGCAAAGTCCGGATCGGTTGATGCTGTCCATGAGAGTTGTAATTCATGGTCAGACAGCCAGTTTGCCCCTGGTCCGGCCGGGACAGCCGGGGCGAGGTTATCCACCGAGTATCCCTGAACGGTTGGACTGATATAACGTCCGTCGGGAAAGGCAGAGATGATACGAAAATCGTGGAGACCATCCCCGTGGATCGAGGAATCGGCCAGTGTATGGACCAATATTTCATAGGTGTCCCTGGCATAGGCCGCTGTTGAGTTGGCCAGAATCCATTCACCTTCATGATGGATTTCCACCGTGTAAAGCCCGATAGTATCGGCCATACTTTTGCCTGTGGGTTCAGCCGGACGTGTATCATAGTAGCTTCGGGTAAAATATACTGTAACCCAGCCGCCCTGATCTTCCGGGACATCCATCACGGCATGAATCATGGCTGATACACTGACATCAGCGATGATGTAATTCTCCTTGATGACCTGGTAAGAGCCACTGGTATCTGTTGCCATGAATGTTATGGTGTATGTTCCCGGGATGGTATATGTATGAACCGGGTTTTGTTCCTCCGATGTATTACCATCACCGAAATCCCAGTGGATATCGGTCACAGGAGCCATCCCGGGGATTGTCAGGTCGGTGAAATGAACTTCGAGGGGTACGGGCCCCTGAGTGACATCTGCCGAAAATTCAGGTGTCATGGTTCTGCGGGTGCGCCAGAGGGTCTGGTTGGGTCCAAAGGCCCACACCGTGCCGTCTGAAGCAATGTCTACACCATAAAAACTCAATTCATCCGGGACAGGTCCGGGTGTTTTTTGGGTCCAGGACGCACCAAAATCCGCTGTCATATACAATGCTTTATCGCCATGCCATCCGGCAGCATATCCTGTACCACTGACAGGATCAATGCGTATATTGACAAGCATGTAGGGTTGAACATCAAAGGAGGATTCATACCAGGCGGCCGCTCCGTTATCGGTGCGCCAGATGTGAGTTTGATATACGCCGTTTACCGAAAGGCTGTATGTCAGGATGATCGTGTTTTCATCCAGCATCTGGATATTCCGGTAGCCCGGACCAATACTGGTATTGTCCAGGACAGGTAAGTTTCCACGAATAGATTGCCAGCTTTGGCCGCCATCCCGTGTGATAAAGGGCTCCATGGTCCAGGGGGCCACATTCAGACGGGCCAGGACTGCACCGGTATTCTGGTGTAACCAATGGCCTCCGAAAACATGGGGTCGGCTTGTAGGTGTGGGCGTTATGGATGACAGGTTGAAATTGCCGGTTTCAGGATCCCGCATAATTTTTTTAAACCATCGTGTGCTGGTGACACCCAGGCGGGCTGCTCCACTGATGTATACAGTGTTTTCATTTACCTGCTGAAGATGGGTGATCATATCGTCGTTCACATCAAAGCGCTGTTACCAGGTTTGTCCGCCGTCTGTCGTGCACCAGACATATCCGAAGACGATATTGTAATCGTAATTGTTTGATCCGTCATCCAACGAGAAGGCCACGGTTCCAATATTTTCGTTAATAAAACTCACCTTGGCCGAGGCGCCTAAACCTGAAAAATCAGTCCCGGCTTCTGGTGAAATATCTATCCAGGAATCCCCGCCGTCAGTTGTTTTATAAAGTTTGTTTTTATTGGAAACCAGGTATACAAGATCTTTGGTCAGGAATGCCCCGTCGAGGTAATGATCTCCTTCATTGCCCGGCAAGGTTGACAGTTGTTCAAAGGGAGAATCCACCGGATTTTGATGGACCGGTTCATGAACCGTAATATAGGCAGATTTTTCCGCCTGTTTATTTTCTGTGCCATCTGAGACGGTCAAAGATACCGTGTATGATCCAGGTGTAGTGTATATATGCGCCGGATTCCGGGTCTGGGAGGTTATTTGATCTCCGAAATCCCAGTTCCATGAGACACCCTCGCCGGTGCTGAGATCGGTGAAATTTACCAGTAACGGAGCCCTTCCGGAAAGGACATCCGCTGTAAAATCCACCGCCCATTCCAGATTTTCCTGGTGATAATAATAGGCGCCCATATCTGCACGGGTCCCATCAGGATCAGGTGTATAACCCGGGTGACCTGCATCGATCACAGGAGACCCGGGCTGTAAATGGTAATCCTCTGTAAAAAGGGGATCCAGGTTGATATCACCGGTCCCGGGTGTGATCACCGTATAATCTGTACCATTGTTCCATACACAGTTGTATTGAATGTTGATCTGGTTATCTTCAAGGCCACTGATGCCGGTTCCGTTGCCGGTACAGATATTATTTATAACCTCGCCATATACCATCACACTAATGCCGATGTATTCACTATTCACAATGGTGTTATTGATAATGAGTGGTGTTCCCCCTTCTCCCAGAGCGATCCCATCCTGTTCGGAATTCTTGATGAGATTATACCGGATGATGGGAGATGATGCCGGAGGGTCATCCATCTGCCAGTCCCGCGAGGTAATTATCCCATAAAAACAACTGTCCATCACGCAGTTTTCTATGACAGGTGAAGCGCTGGGAACGTAAACACCGGCCCAGGCATTGCGGATGGTAAATCCGGAAATGAGGGTGCTTTGGGCCGCATGAGTGACTTTAATGGAATTCATCCATTTTTCAGGAGCTGGTTCGAGGATGCAGTTTTCGGGACCATTTTCAGAAGTGAGTACGATTTCTTTTCCATCGATCATGAAATCAAAATCATCATTGTCTGCTGGGTGATACACGCCGTCTTTTACAATAACCGTATCAAAATCTGAAGCCATATTGATTCCATGCTGAATCGTGGCAAAGGGATTGTTGGCGGATCCGTCTCCCGTCACATCTGATCCGTCATTGGATACATAAATGGATTGGTATGTGACCGGTTCAAGGGCAGTGACAGCTCCGTGAATCGTCAACATATCAGACGTAAAATCATTGGCAACGAACAGGGTCACGTCATAAATCCCCGGGTTGTTATACACATGTTCAGGATGGGTTTGTGTGCTTGTGTCGCCATCTCCGAAATCCCAGAGACGGGATTCAACGGGACCTGTGGATTGGTCTGTGAAACGGACGGTCAGGGGAAGAGGTCCATTGCCGGGTGAAAATGTGAAACCAGCCTGGAGCTCCGGTGGAAAGACAATAACCATATCCTCAATGGTATGACTATCAGATAAATCCCCGTCAGAAATGGTCAGGGTTACTGTATAAGTCCCGGGTGTTTCATAGATGTGGACCGGAGCCTGTAAGTTGCTGTTTCCTCCGTCGCCGAAGTCCCATTCCCAGGAGACAATGTGTGTATTCTCTGCGGTGGACATGTCCGAAAAACGGACAGAAAGCGGTGCAGGTCCGTGAGGAGAGCTGAGAACAGTAAAATCTGCAAGCAGCGATGTGAGTGCATCTTCAAATTCATAAACACCCATATCCGGTGCGCCGCCGGACCAGCTTCCGAGTGGCATATCCACGATCAGTTCATTCCCCATAGAATAGACGGCGGCTCCTTCATCTATGCAGGGGGAATTGGCTGTTAAGTGGTAATCCGTATCAAAGGCGGGATAGTGGCTTGTGACAGAATTCCCCAAATTATTATCAAGCCAGTTGATCACACCACCGTACATGGTGCTTTGTGTGGTGGGCCCCCCCCGGACATTGGAATAGGCGATCTGCATTTGGCTGTTGGACCAGCATCCGATTTCCGGTAAGCCGTTGGCGTCATTTCCCCAAACAATGCTGTTTACAATATTTACATTGGATACCATGGTAAAAAGGCCGCCAGCCCATTGATTGGCCGAATTGTCTGCAATTGTACAATTGATAATATTCCCATTGGATGCCTGAAGATAGATACCTCCTCCGGCCCCACCGCTGCTAACGCCGGTTGCTACATTTCCGGTTATCAAAACCCTTTCGAATGTGAAATCCGTATACCCGCTTTGAAAACCGGCACCGGCAAACCGGGTATTGTTCATGATTCTGGAGTCTGACACATGAACCGTGGAACTGTATGAATGGATGGCACCGTTGTGATTCTCAAGAATGTCAGTAAACGAGATTTGTGCTGTAGAATTATTTCCCAGCACAATACCGATATTTTCGTTATTACTGATGGTGGAATGTGACAAGGTTGCATGAGAGGCATCTAAATATACGCCGCTTTTTAAGTTGTTTTCGATCCGACAATTGCGGATGTCGGCAGAAGCACTTTCAATCAGAATCGCTGCAATGGGCAAATCCGAATAACCTTGGTTTATCAATCGAAGATTTTCCAAACCCGGTGATGCCCCTTCACGGATTCTCACATGTGCATATACACTTTGCAGTTCACCGTCCATGGTAAATCCGATAAGCCGGCTGGCAGATGTTATATTTGTTTTGTAAAGAATAATGGGATTAAAAGTGGACACGCTTTGCAGGATGGTATTATCGATATCGTCCTGATTCCCAGACAGGATGAAGCGGGATGCGATCACCAGATCTTTATTTTCCAGAACCAGATTTGTTTCAAACACACCGGGATTCACAAGTATTGTATCTCCAGTCACTGCAGCCGTGACAGCCTCTTCCAGCGTGGTATAGCCATCTGGAACATGGATAACAGCCGCATTTAATGAAGACAACATGATGATCAGGGTCAGCATACTTAAAATCGACTTCATGGTCAGTCCCTTTTTTCTTGAGGATTCATTTATCCCGTCTATGAAATGGGATATTTGAAGCCGGGTTAATCTTGTTTAAGGAATATTTATTTTTTTAATATTACTTTAAAATTTATTATAAAAATGTATCCAGGATCACTTTTTTATAGGAGTGTCATAGTGATTTTCGGATGGGTTTAATATATCCGATAAGCCGCCAAACCGCCAAAAGAATCAGTAGATAGGCGACCATAGCCCCAAAGGCGATCCAGTATCCGGTAATAGAGTTGTTAAAAAACACAATTGGGAGATTCAACAGGATGAGGAGAGGGAAACCCAGAAAGAGGGCGATGCCACCTCCGTAGGCCAGATCTTCTGCCGCCGGGGTTTCGAATTCGGGATCGGTGATGCGGATGAGCACCAGACCGGAATTGATGGTACCCGTCATTTCACCGAAAATCCCAATAAACCGTTCAAAATGAAAATCATCAAAAGCCCTTTTGGATGCCCAACGGATAATTAGAAAGGTTGTAAAAGCAGCGATGCCGGACATCACCAGGATAGGCAGCCAGTACTGGCCTATCACAGTAATGCTGATAGCAGCGACTGAACCGGTAATCAGATAGTCCACACTGACACCGGAAGCCCGGTTCATCAGTCCCTTATCGATCACATAACTTTTTTTTGTCACATCCAGGATGCGTCGGACACCGACAGCAATTAAAAGTCCGATCACAAAGTGAAAAGACCATAGGGTATCTGAAAATTCCCCCAGTCCCCCAGACTCCATCAGGAGCGTGACTCCCCGGATGAGCAAATAGGTTAAAAGGTAGATGAATCCGATGAGCCCCACCTGAAACGCCATGGGTTCAATCGCTTCAGGGGAGAGAGTAAGAAACCCGGCGACTCCCGGGGAATTCTCCTTTACAATACCGGTCCGGATATCCCGGTTCAGGCTGTCTTTCCCTTTAATCAGGGCTGTTTCTCCCTGCCGGATGCCCCGGTTGACAAGGGTAATGCCGGCGACATACGCAATGAGAAAGCCGATGACAGCAAATGTGAGTCCAATCATCCCCCCGTTTACCAAACCGGCTTTTTCCCAGCTGTGTCCCATGGTATAAGCAATTCCCGGTCCCATCCCAAAGCCCAAAGGTACCAGAAAACCGATGCCGGCGAAAAAATCCGGGTTGAAGAAATAAATTACCGTAAATGCCACCAAAAGGCCGGCCATTGCCTGGGTGATATAACAGGCGAGTTCAATAAATGCTTTACTCACGGGTCCTTTACCAAAGGACGTTTTGGATTGGCGTAATCCCAATACAATAAATGTCAATGCGAGCAGATGATAAACATACATCCCTAAACGATTTCCATCCAGAGGTATAATATTTATGACTTGGCTACCCAGAATCAGTCCGATAAAACCGCCGATTATATTATTAGGGATAAGAAAGCGCTGGAAAAAAGGGATATAACGGCGTAGAATTGTCCCTACAATTAAAAAAAGACTCAGAAATGTAAAATCAAGAACCACATCCTTCAAATTGAGCGTAAGATCCCAGGGTGTCATGAGCATCCTCCTGTGTAAGTTCTGTTCTGACGTTCCTGTAATATAAGATAAAAAGAGTAGAAGAATAAGGATGATGGACCGAGGGGGAGAAAGATCGATGGAGTAAGGGAGTGAAACAACGCCCGGTCATTGAGTGCTCCTGCTATGTCAGGATTGTATCGAGATAGCGGTCACCGGGGCGGTTGCCGACAGGCGGAAGAATCGAAGCGCCAACTTCAAATACAACAAATACTGCTCATATAAAATAATCAAGACAGTACAATATATTAATGATAATATATTCTTGCATTTGATCGGGTACGGGATTACTTTATTCCCGGGGGATCACACGTATAAATATCTTCCTATATAGTGTAAATAAAATTTCATAAATACACACCACATATACCTTATTTGCATCTGTCACCCCCTGAACCCTTGAACCCCTGAGCCCCTGAGCCCCTGAACCCCTGAACCCCTGAGCCCCTGAGCCCCTGAACCCCTGAACCCCTGAGCCCCTGAGCCCCTGAGCCCCTGAACCCCTGAGCCCTTGAACCCATAAACCCATGAACCAGCAAAAAAGGAATCCC
>JASGMP010000017.1 GCA_030156395.1 Fidelibacterota bacterium | reverse complement strand
GCTTTGAAAGGCATTCTTTTCCGGAACGGTACAGCCCTGGAAACAGCCGCCCGGGCAGATGTGATCCTCTTTGACAAAACAGGGACTATCACTCGGGGAGAACTGACCGTGCAGGATGTCATCCCCCTGAAAAAGACTCCGGATAACTGGCTGGCCCTCACCGTTTCAGCCGAAGCCGCATCCGAACATCCCCTGGGAAGGGCTGTTGTGAGATATGGTGAATCACAGGGGATATCCCGCCAGTCTGTTGAAGATTTTAAAATTCACAGCGGGGACGGGCTTTCGTGCCGGATAGGGAAACAAAAAATCCGCGTGGGAAAACCGGAATGGATCCTCAAGGAAAAAAACCACACAGATGACATCACATCACAGGTTCAGGACCTTCGCCAAAAAGGTCAAACGGTCATCCTGACAGAGATTGACGGACAGGTTGCCGGAATGGCCGGACTGGCAGACAGACTCCGGGAAGATATCCCCGAAACGGTCCGGTCTTTACAGGATATGGGACTCAAAACGGCCATGGTGACAGGGGATAACCGGATTACGGCCAAGGCCATTGCCCGGGAAGCAGGCATTGAAACGGTGTACAGCGGCGTATTGCCAGATGGAAAAGCAGATATCGTTAAAGAATTCCAGCAAAAGGGTCACCGTGTGATCATGGTAGGAGACGGCGTGAATGATGCCCCGGCTTTAACCCTGGCGGATGTGGGTATTGCCATGGGGACCGGCACCGATGTGGCCATTGAATCCGGCGATATCATTTTATCCGGACACCAGAGTGCCCGGCTGACGGATACCCTCTCCCTGGCACGAAAAACACTCACGACCATTAAGCAAAACCTGTTCTGGGCTTTTTTCTACAATATTCTGCTGATTCCCGTGGCGGCAGGCATCCTCTATCCCATTGAAACACTTCCGAATCTTCTGAGGGAACTCCACCCCATCCTGGCAGCCCTGGCCATGTCTGTCAGCAGTATTACAGTGATTATGAACAGTTTACGATTGTATTCCGCAAAATAATTGTTTCATCTTTTCTCTTCCAATAACGGTACCCATAAAAAAAGCACCTTCTATCATGGAAGGTGCTTTATGTTTCATGTGAATATGTTTTAAAGATTACTTCATCAGAACCATTTTTTGAATCCGTTGCACACCGTCTGCCTGAAGGCGCAGGACATAAATACCCGACGCAAGATGCGAGGCATTAAAATCCATGGAGTGATGCCCTGCCGTGATAAAACCCTCATGGATAACCGCCACCCGGCGGCCTGTCACATCCAGGACATCCAACGAAACCCTTCCGTTTCGGGCAATGGTAAAGGGTATGGTCGTCACAGGGTTAAAGGGATTGGGATAGTTATTTCCCAGGGCATAATCCAGGGGGACCTGCACGGGATTTTCAATAGCCGTCAGACGGCCATCCCCATAAACCACCTGGTAAAAATTATCCACCCCGATCGTCCCGTAAAGGGCACTTTCCGGTGTCCGTTTCAGCTGAAAGCTGTGAATCAGGTATTCATCCCCGTTCAGAATGCCGTCACCGCCACCTTCGGCCCAGGTTCCCACAGCGGCAGGATCATTCAGAGGCCATTCGAAAAGTTTCCAGCCCAGCCAGTTCAGGGTATCCCAGTTGGACACTTCCAGTCCGGTAAGCACTCCGCCTGTCATTTCTTTCAGGCAGAGGCGGAAAAGATTCTTGCTTCCATCGCTGTAGACAAATACATGAAGTGTTTTCGTAGAATCCATGGTCCGTATCGCCGGTACACCATCCACCAGTTCAACGGATAAAAAGCCGTCCGTGGTGTCAGGATTCCACATATAGGTCAGATAGCCGCTCTTTTCCGGTGTCTGTCCAGGCACGAAAAACTCCTCTGTATACCAGAAATTGGTTACGCTTTCATTGATCCCATAGGTATAGGAAGACATTTGGGGATTATTCCAGGTTCCCCGGGCAAACATCCGGTCGATATAGCGTGAATCAGCCAGATGACGGTTTTGGGTTGTAAAGGTCATTTCAAATGGCTCAGAAAGGGCATTCCCTTCGACATCCTCCAGATCCTGACTCAGGCTGATGGTGTATTCACAGTCCGGAATAAATTCCGTATAGGATTTTAACGTAAGTACGGATCGATGATTGGCCGTTGTCACTTTCCATGCCACAGCCGGCGGATCGAGGGTATCGGGAATTCCTGCCGGTGTTTCTGTTACAGTCAGGGCCTGGTGAACGGTTGAGCTGTCAATGATTTCATTAAAAGGAATCGATATCAAGCCATTGACGGAAAATTGGTTGATTTCAACTGATCCGGGCCGTGGCCATTGACCCTGTGTATCCACAACGGGTCCTTCCGTATCCACGGGTTCAGTGGTAAAATTCAGGACAAAGGCATCCCCGCCATAGCCATCCCTGTTTCCATCCAGGGGAATCCGGTTGTAAAGGCCCACGGCAGAGGGTTCCACACGAAGTTGATAGGGGGTGCCATACTGCAAGTGTTCGGGGAATAGAATCGTCACGGCCTTCAAATCATCCTGCCAATCGATCGCCATATCCGCAGCCGGAGAGATGGACAAAGCAGATGAGAAAGTCTCGGGATCCACCGGATAATCAAAGGTTATCAAAAGATTCCGGTGGACAGGAATCTGTGTCTCATTTTCCCCTATGCTATGCCAGGTAACGGCCGGAGGATACATGGGAAGCGATTGTGTTTCAACCACATTGGATAATCCGCTTTCCATCCAGGCTCTGTTCAGGTTGGTGACAGAAAATTTCCAGGTATCCGGATGAGGCATTTTGGGATCAAAATAGAGGGGGATATCAAAGGTGGAATCTGAGCGGACAATCTGGAAAATTTCCGAGGTATCGGGGTCAAAATCCGGACTCTGCTGACGATAGACAGCGAACCAGTGCGGTTGATCCAAAGTACCCGGTTCCACATGAATCCGGTATCGGGCTGTATCGTCCTGAATGAGGGTAATCACCGGATCGGCCGGAGCAGAATATCCCATAAACTCCGCAACCGGTGGTTTCACAAGGCGGTGAAAAGTATTATTACGTGCCCATTCCCAGCTGTTTGTATAGCTTTCCCAGCTTCCATAACTGAAAAACTGAAAGCCGTCTACCCAGCCTAAATCCCGGGTATCATTTACAATTTCACGATGATTTGACCAGGCATTATAATCCAATAAAATATAGGAGGCCGGACCGGCGGTATAATGATATCCAGCATCGAGTCCCGTTCCAATATTGGGATACCAGTCCGTTTTCAAAGCATAGGAAAAAGTCAGACCCGTAGTCCAGTGATAGTGCATGGGCATCAGGTGATTCACCCATCCCTCATTGAACCATTTTGCGGCATCCTGATAAACACTGTAATATCCGTTCCAGCTGGAGGTCCCCCCGGCTTTATAGCGGCCCAGGGCAGCAGCAGATATCTTCACCCAGGGTTTCACCTGCCGGACTGAATCCGCCACCAGTTCAATAAACTGATCCACCGATCCGCGCCAATAATTTTCCCAGGAGCTGTATCCGGCGGGGACACCCCCACTATAAGGATGTTCCACGTCATAAAGGTAGCGGCCGCCCTTATTTTTTGTCAGGTCGTAGATCACTTCTTCAGGAGGCATATACCCATCGGGAAGGTCATGCTCTTCTACATACCGGGCCCATTCCCGGCTGGTTTTGGAGTTGGTGTATTCATTCCAGCGGACATAGTCAAAATGGATCCCGTCGATATCATATTTATTGACAATTTCCAGCACCACATCGCGGGTGTATTCACGCACTTCTGCCAGTCCGGGTGATAAACACAGGTTCTCCTGCATGGGATTTCCATCCCGGTCCCGGCACACCCAATTCGGATGTTTTTGTGCCGGAGCCCCTTTCGCCAGGGAAGCCGTGGCAAAGGTATTAAACCAGGCGTGGAGTTCCATACCTCTGGCATGGGCTTCTTCAATGGCGTACTGCAAAGGATCGTAGCCGGGATAACTGTTATTGGTATACGTCCCCCAGGGTTCATAGTCGGAGTGATAATAGACCTCTCCGGCCCTGCGGACCTGCCAGAGGACGGCATTCATATTGGCCGCTTTCATATTATCCAGGATTTCACGGGTCCTGGCTTTATTCTTTTCAATCGATGCCTCGGTATCCGTTGAAGAAACCATATAATTCCAAATGATAACCCATGTTGTTCTGAATTCACGGTTATTCAATTCAGTCCCAAAAACCTGAAACGCCATGATTACAATGAGTAAGAATGTAAAAATCCGATATTTCATACATACACCTTTATTGGTTGATTTATTCTTTTTACCATCGATGATGTTAATGGTTTCTGGTCCCAAAAAACAGTCAAAAAGAGTACAGAGGAGTCTATCTGTCTGACTGGAAGAATGATTTTCACCTTGATAGATCCTGCCAAATATGAGGTTTACCTGATAACTGGAATAGTCTTGGAAATTGGAAGTTTGAAATTGGAAGTTGGAATTTAGGGACACTTCGTGCCTGGTGTGTTTTTTTTCCAGATCATTAGACATTTGGAGTAATCGTTGGCATCTCATACGTCTGCTTTGGAGTTTACTCCGCAACTGAAATGACTGACCTCCGATTTCAGTCCGATAGGTTATTCAACACGTCATATATATGATTAACAATATTATCTTGCATCATCTCGCATTTTGCTGTATTTTACCCCCGGGGTGGGGGGTTTTACCTAATCGAAATCATATATTCCATCTCTCTTATTTTAGGGCTCAGGGGCTCAAGGGCTCAGGGGTTCAAGGGTTCAGGGGCTCAGGGGTTCAGGGGTTCATGGGTTCAAGGGTTCAGGGGTTCAAGGGCTCAGGAGCTCAGGGGCTCAGGGGTTCAAGGGTTCAAGGGTTCAGGGGTTCAGGGGTTCAGGGGCTCATGGGCTCATGGGTTCAAGGGTTCAGGGGCTCATGGGCTCATGGGCTCATGGGTTCAAGGGCTCATGGGCTCAGGAGCTCAGGGGCTCATGGGCTCATGGGTTCAAGGGTTCAGGGGTTCAAGGGCTCAGGGGCTCATGGGCTCATGGGTTCAAGGGTTCAGGGGTTCAAGGGCTCATGGGTTCAATAGCCGCTACGCGGCGTTCAAGGATCTCACTGCGTTTGATCTTCAATCCCGGCTTAGCAGATTTCAATAGGTGACTGGACTTCTTTTTTGAATACTGCGAAGTAGTGCTGAAATGCTGAGCGCAGCGAAGTGCCAATCCCCCCAATCCAATCAATCATCCAATCATTCAATCAAATCAATCCCCCAATCGCACCCCCCAGCCTCTCCGTGGGAAACGCCCAAAAAAACTCAGTCCCTCCGCGCTCTCTGCGAGAATCCCCCAAAAAAAATTAGTCCCTGCGCGCCCTCTGCGCCCTCCGCGGAAGAAAAAACTCAACACTCAAAACTCAAACTCTCTACTCATCACTCATCACTCATCACTCTCTTAAACGTATTCTTCCCAACTCCGCACACTCAGGTCCTTTTCTTCATAACGGGTTATGGCATAGACAAACGCGCTGGCCAGCCGGGCATTGGTGATGAGGGGGATATTATGATCAATGGCACTTCGACGGATTTCATAATCGTTCTGAAGTTCACCCGTCGTCAGATTTTTAGGGATATTGATCACCAGATCAATCTTTTTCTCCCGGATATAATCCAGGGTGTTTGGCTTTTTATCCTCATCGGGCCAATAGAGAACCGTGGTTTTAATCCCGTTTTTCTTTAAAAAATCATGGGTTCCCCTTGTGGCATAGAGCTTATATCCCTTTTCCTGAAGGAGCCGGCTGCTGATAATCATTTCAACCTTGGAGCGAAGCGGTCCCGTGGATAAGAGAATGCTTTTTTGAGGGATACGATAGCCGACTGACAGCATGGCTTTCAAAACAGCATCATACACATCCTCTCCCAGGCACCCCACCTCACCGGTAGAGGACATATCCACACCCAGAACCGGGTCCGCTTTCGCCAGTCTTGAAAACGAGAACTGGGAAGCTTTAACCCCGACATAATCCAGATCAAAAATTGACTTATTCACGGGAGAAACATCCGCCCCCAACATGACCCGTGTGGCCTGATCAATCAGATTCACTTTCAACACCTTCGAGACAAAGGGAAAACTCCGGGATGCCCGAAGATTGCATTCAATCACTTTAATCTGGTTGTCTTTCGCCAGAAGCTGCATGTTGAAGGGACCGGATATCCTGAGTTCCCGGGCAATACTCCGGGCAATTTTCTTGATACGCCGGACGGTTTCCAGATAAATCTTCTGGGGAGGAAAAACAATGGTGGCATCTCCCGAATGGACTCCGGCAAATTCGATATGTTCTGAAATGGCATAGAGAATCATCTCCCCGTCTTTTGCCACGGCATCGATCTCTATCTCCTTGGCTTCCTCAATAAATTTGGAAACAACCACGGGATACTCTTTGGATACATTGGCCGCAAGGGAGAGAAAATGTTCCAGCTCATCCCGGTTGGATACGACATTCATCGCGGCGCCGGAAAGCACGTAGGACGGCCGGATAAGGACGGGAAAATCCACCTTATCTACAAAGTGGTGAATATCCTCAATGGAAGTAAGTTCCTGCCATTCGGGCTGATCAATCCCAAGACGGTCCAGCATGGCAGAAAACTTGTGACGATCCTCGGCATTATCAATGGATACCGGCGACGTACCCAAAACCGGGATCTTTTGGCGGTAAAGCCGCATGGCCAAGGTATTGGGAATCTGTCCCCCGACAGACACAACAACGCCTTTGGGATTCTCCAGCTCCACAATATCCATCACCCGTTCCAAGGTCAATTCATCAAAATAAAGGCGGTCACAAACATCATAATCCGTACTCACGGTTTCTGGATTATAATTGATCATCACCGACCGGTATCCCTGTTCATGGATAGTTTTCAGGGCACTGACACTGCTCCAGTCAAATTCCACTGAACTTCCAATCCGGTACGCTCCGGACCCCAGGACAATCACAGATTTTCCATCCTGTGTATATGTCACATCATGGGTTTGACCGTTATAGGTAAGGTATAAATAATTCGTTTTTGCCGGAAATTCACCGGCCAGCGTATCTATCTGCTTCACAACAGGATGGATACCCCGGCGTTTCCGTTCCTCACGGACTTTTAACAAATCAGTTTCGATGGCATGGTTCGGACTTTTCAAGACTGTCCGGGCAATTTGGAAATCAGAGAATCCAAACTGTTTTAACCTGAGCAGAAGCAGGTCGGGAATATCCGGGAGTGTTGAATACTCAGATAGCTGTCTGTGCAGGACTACAATATTTCTTAATTTTTCCAGAAACCAGGGGTCGATGCGGGTAAGGGCATGAATTCTATCCACGGAATAACCGGTCATCAGAGCCTGGGCTATCACAAAAATCCGCATATCAGTCGGCTCGGTAAGGGCTTTATCCACATCCCGGACCTCAAATCCCCGGTTCCCCACAAAACCATGCATTCCCTGACCAATCATGCGGAGCCCCTTTTGGATCGCTTCCTCAAAGGTCCGGCCGATGGCCATAACCTCTCCCACACTTTTCATACTGCTGCCGATCTTTTTGGAGACTCCCTGAAATTTTTCCATATCCCATCGGGGAATTTTGCAGACGATATAATCCAGCGCCGGCTCAAAAAAAGCAGAGGTGGTTTGAGTCACCGAATTCTTAATCTCATGCAATCCATATCCTAAACCAAGCTTCGCTGCCACAAAGGCCAGGGGATAACCGGTGGCTTTGGAAGCCAGGGCGCTTGAACGGGAAAGCCGGGCATTCACTTCAATAACCCGGTAATCCTCCGAATCAGGATCCAGGGCATATTGGACATTGCATTCGCCAACCACACCGATATGCCGGATTATCCGGATGGAGAGTTCACGGAGTTTATGATATTCACTGTTGGTAAGCGTTTGAGAGGGTGCGACAACAATACTTTCTCCGGTATGAATCCCCAGCGGATCAAAATTTTCCATATTGCACACGGTAATGCAATTGTCGTATTGGTCCCGCACTACCTCATATTCAATTTCTTTCCATCCTTTGAGGGATTCTTCAACCAGGACCTGGGGACTGTAGGAAAAGGCGGATTCGGCCATCCGACGGAGTTCTGTTTCGTTTGAAGCAAATCCCGATCCCATACCGCCCAAGGCATAAGCCGCACGGAGTATGACAGGATATCCCAGATTTAAAGCAGCCTGACAAGCCTCTTCGACAGTGGATGTGGCCATGCTCCTGGCCGTGCTTACACCAATCTCCCGGAGTTTTTCAACAAAGATGTCCCGGTCTTCCGTATCAATAATTGCCTGGACCGGTGTTCCCAAAACCTGAATCATGTATTTATCGAATACCCCGTTTTGATACAGTGCAATCCCGCAATTGAGAGCTGTCTGTCCGCCGAACGCCAATAAAATTCCATTGGGACGTTCCTTTTCGATCACCCGGGTGACAAAATGGGGTGTTACCGGAAGGAAATAAATTTTATCTGCCAGTTCTTCCGATGTCTGGACTGTTGCAATGTTGGGGTTTATGAGTACCGTCTGAATTCCCTCTTCTTTCAGGGCTTTCAGAGCCTGGGAGCCGGAATAGTCAAACTCCCCGGCTTCCCCGATTTTAAGGGCACCGGATCCTAAGACCAGGACTTTTTGAATCTGTTTATTCATCACACCTGCTTTTTATGCTATTTATAAAATCTTCAAAGAGAAACTGGGTATCGGTAGGACCACCGGAAGCTTCCGGGTGGAACTGGGTGGAGAAAAAGGGTTTTTCTTTGTGGATGATTCCTTCCACCGTCCCATCGTTGACATTTTCAAAATAGATATCCCATTCCGGGGGGATACTATGGGGATCCACCGCATAGCCATGATTTTGTGACGTGATATAGCACCGGGAGCTTCCTTTTTGCTGAACCGGCTGATTGTGACTCCGGTGCCCGTATTTCAGTTTATAGGTATCAGCCCCGGCAGCCAGAGCCATGAGCTGGGATCCCAGACAAATCCCAAAAACAGGAATCTCCTTTAACAGGACTTTTTTCAGATTATCAATCGTTGCACCACACTGCTTGGGATCCCCCGGACCGTTCGTAAGAAATATGCCGTCAAACGACTCCCGGCTCACATCAAAATCCCAGGGAAGGCGGGTTACCTTTGTATCCAATCGCAATAATTGTCGGATAATGTTGTTTTTTACACCACAATCAATCAAACCGATATGGATGCGACCGGATCCATACGTCACAGGAGTATCCACGCTCACAGTTTTTACCAAATTTTCCCCGGAAGGATCATACCAATCCGCATCGCCGTCAATGAGAATTTTTCCCAGCATAGTCCCCCTTTCCCGGAGAATCTGGGCCAAAGCCCGGGTATCCACATCGTACACACCGGGAATTTTGTGCTCGATAAGCCACTCTTGCAGACTTTTTGCAGCATTCCAATGGTGATAATTAAAGGAATAATCAGAAATAATCAGTGCAGAAACATGAATTCGGTCTGACTCATAATAGGTATGAAGACCCTCTTTTTCATCCGGCGCCGGGACACCATAATTCCCAATTAGCGGATAGGTCGATACAAGAATTTGTCCCTTGTAGGAAGGGTCCGTCAGACTTTCAGGATATCCGGTCATCGCTGTGTTGAAAACAACTTCACCTGACACGGACCGTTCAAATCCAAAGGATTTTCCAGTAAACTCCATTCCGTTTTCTAAAACAATTTTCGCAATACGTTCCTGTTTCATGAATCCTCAGTTTTCCCTATTCTTATAAATTAAAAGTTTTCATGGAGTTTTACTTAATATTTATGCCTTTTTTTTAAATTTTATCGATAAGAAGTCGGCAAGTGCCCTTATCTGACATTTCTTATCTAATCTTAAGAAAAAGTGGTTCACTTATTCATCAGGGATGGCTACTTTCATAAAAATTTATCATGGAAGACATTTGCCAGGAGGATCATGTGAAACGGACAGGACTCATCTTAAGTATTATAATTTTATGTTCATCGCTCGTTTTGGGAGAAACACCGGCTGAGCTTACGGAACGGCTGGCACAGGAAACGCCGGCCCTCAAACATGCCCAATGGAGTGTATACGCCATATACGCAGATAATGGACAAGTCATTATTGATCACCATTCAGACGAGAGTCTGGCATCTGCATCGGGGCTCAAACTGGTGACCACTGCAGCAGCTTTACTGGAACTGGGTGAAGATTTTCAATTCAAAACAGAATTGGCATACCGGGGAGATATGAATTGGCGGGGTGTGTTAAAGGGAGATTTGATAGTCATCGGCGGTGGAGATCCAGTCTTGGGTTCCGACTGGTTGGAAACTGCCATTCAAATGGATTCCTTGAAAATCCTGTTGGTGCAGGCTGTTAAAAAAGCCGGTATTCAATCTGTTAAAGGAGATTTGATACTGGATATCAGCATCTTTGATGATCAGGTGATACCTGATGACTGGGTCTGGACAGATATAGGGAATTATTACGGAGCCGGTGTATGGGGATTAAATATTTCCAATAATTTATATCATCTGACATTTCGTCCGGGAGAAAAGGCCGGGGATCCGGCGCGAGTGATCGGTTTATCTCCCCAGATTCCGGGGCTTTCCTTTGTTAATCACATGAAAACGGGGCCTGAAGGATCTGGTGACCAGGGATACATTTACTGTCCACCGAGAGGAAAAACAGCTTTTCTCAGGGGAACCGTCCCTGCAGGATTTGAAGATTTTACGATACGTGGTTCCATCCCAAATCCCCCGGAGTGGATGGGATATTGGTTACAGGAAGCCCTCATGCGTGCAGGCATTGAAATACGGGGAAAAGTACACGTAACAAGTTCACCGGTAGACCGTGACAAATTCCATTCCCTGTTGATCATTCCTTCACCTCCCCTTCGGGAGATCATTGAGGTCACGAACAAACGGAGTGTCAACCTGTTTACGGAAGTGCTTTTAAAGATGACGGCTCTCCACCATTCAGGTAAAAGCAGCACAGCTGAAGGGACACGGGTTGTTCGGGATATTTTTACGGAGCGAGGACTAATATTGGATGGATTCCGGATGAAAGACGGAAGCGGTTTGTCACGCACCAACATGGTCCGGACTTCCCATTTTGCACACATCCTGGCGTATATGTCCCAGACCCCCCTTTCCCAAACCTATATGGAATCTTTCTCCCTCTGCGGATCAGATGAAGAGCCGGGCTGGTTGAAGAATTTCGGCCGCGGGACTCCTGTAGAAATGAATGCCCGGATCAAAACCGGTTATATTGAAGCGGTTCGCTCCCATTCCGGCTATGTAAAATCCCGCTCGGGCAGGCTTATTACATTTTCCATGATGTGCAATAACTTTACAAGTCCTACGGGACCTATTAATGATGTGCATGAAAAAATTATTATTGCTTTGTCGGAAATGCCATGAGAGTGGCCCAGAGTACGAAGATACGAGGGAAAAAGAAGAAGTGAAGGAGAGAGAGAACACCAGTATAAAAAGGGATGAGAAGAGAATTCCTTCGATACGCCAATATATTGAATATAATATATTCTTGCATTTTCCGGCAGACCGGATTATTTTATCCCCGGGGGTTCTTTCATATAGATATCTTCCTATATAGAAACATAAAAATTTACTAACGCCTCTTACCCGGTTTCAACACCAAAAATCACCTTATGGGGCCATGAATCTCTATACGACTAAACCTCTACAAACTTTCACGTCTGAATGCCAGAACCTCTCAACCTCTAAACAACGACTCAACACACAAATCTTTAAACAACGTTTAAACGTTTAAACGTTTACAACCAATTGTATCAATGCCTCCAGATGCTCCAGCGTCAGTTCGCCCCGGGGAGCTTTCATTTCTTCCAGTTCCTGAACATATTTATTTATCTCTTTTGAAGATAAACCAAACAAGTTATCTTTTTTATCCAGGACTTTGAGACCGATTCGGGCAGAGCGAGACAGATCCTCACTCAGTCCACGAATTTCCCATAATATCGGGTTTGCGTCGATTACGGGAGCCAGTTTTTTATGATTTTCAGCCCATCGGGAAAGGATTTCGCGAATTTGTTTTTCTTTTTCTTTGGAAGGTTCCTTCAAATAATCCTCTACGAGAAAACGGAAATTCCGGGCATCCGGGGCATCGCTCCAGGCTGCATCCACCAGGCGTGTCAAAGGGGCATGCTGTACATATTTTTTGCGCTCCACTGCCCGGTGACGGCTATAGTGCTCCAAAGGCTCCACCGTGCCGGTCAATACATGCAATGCCTCAATATCCCGTTGACCGGCCAATCGCCTCAGCATCATATCCCGGTTTTTCAGATGATCCAATCCTAACTCTTCCAAGTGAAGACTGGTTTTTTCAAGCCTCCGGTACATATCTTTCACATCACGGATATGAGTCGGAGACCAAAATCGCTCCGCAATCGCAGCGGTTCGTGGCCAGATACGGAGTCCGGTCAGCTCCCCGGTGACAAACTCCGCCCAGCTTGCTGCCTCTCCCCCCAAAATATTCCGGGCGGCCAGGGTATCTGTTACATACTCCGGCCTGACTGGATCCATCAGGTAGTGATACTCGGCTGACCGGAAATGATCGACATAATAACCATTGGAAACAATCCCTTTAAATCCGCTTAACAGAGCTTCTTCCATCTCATTCATCCGGGGCCCCCAAAAATGGATCAGAACATCCTGGGGCATTTCCGGATCATAGATTTCTCCCCATCCTACCATAATCCGCTTGTGTTTCCTTACGATGTCGTGAACCCGTTTTATAAAGTAGGACTGGAGCTCATGGGTTGTTTCAAAGCCCATGGAATCCATAAACGCCACAATATCCGGATTTTCATTCCACCATTTTCCGTTATTTTCATCCCCTCCGATATGAAAATAGGGATCGGGGAAAAGAGTCGTCATTTCAGCAATAAACGTATCCAGAAAAGTATACGTAAATTCACTGGCAGGATTCATGCCCGGATCCTTCACTCCCCAGCTTCTTTCAATCGCATAGCTTGTATCCTTGCTGGACAGTTCCGGATACCCTACAAACCAGGCCGTTGAATGGCTGGGCATATCAAATTCAGGCACCACCCGAATTCCCCGTTCAGCAGCATAATCGACAATCTCACGAATCTGGCATTGAGTAAAATATAGCCCATCCGAACCTTTTTCGTGAAGCAGTGGGTAAGCTTTGGACTCTACGCGGAATCCCTGGTCTTCTGAAAGATGAAGGTGGAGGACATTCATTTTCATCGCCGCCATGGCATCGATATTCTGTAGAATCACATGGACAGGCTGGAAATGGCGGCATACATCAATCATGAGTCCACGCCAGAGGAAACGGGGTTCATCTTCAATAATCACTGCAGGAAAGAAATATCCTTCATCATCCGATTCCAACAATTGCAGCCAGGTTTCAAGTCCATGCATTAACCCTAACTCTGTTTCCGCTTCAATAATCATTTCCCGGGAACTGACCCGAAGTCGATAGGATTCATCCTCCCCCAGTTTCAATTCACCGGGTCGATAACACATAAGTTCAAGTGCGGCTTCCGGTGATTGATTGATGCCTGTAATATAATCCTGATCAAAAAAGAGTCCGGTCCGCCCACTCAGTCTCCGTAATGCACGGGTTGCTGCCTTAAAAGTGCGCTCTCCGGCTTCACCTGCTACATTGATGCGAAACGTATCATCCAGGCGATATGTCCCGCTTTCCCAAAGTATCTCTTTTGGAACCGGCATCAATGTATGTTCTCGTTCCAATGTCTGCATCCCGGCCAGACTGCCGGACCCTAAAAGGATGAATAAAAATAATACTACATGCTTGTTTTTACAGTGTGTCATGGAAAATCTCCTTAAGCTGATAAAAAACCACTGAAATAAAATATCATTGTTTCTGCTGACTTACAACGGGGATTCAATGTAAAAGAGGTCCTACGATGAATTCAGGACACAAGATATGATTTCAGCTTCTCGAAGAGACAATTTTCCTTAATAGGTTTTTCAATCACATCCTGAAAAAGGTCTTCAAAGCCTTCAATCTCAGATTTATTGGCGACAAACGCCGTTTGTAAAATTATAGTCAGATCCGGGCGAAACGTCCTGATATGTTCTGCCGCCTGGTAGCCATTCAGGCCAGGCATTTTAACATCCATCAGAACCAAATCAATTTCCGGATGTTGCCGGCAAAGTTCCACAGCCTGATCTCCGTCTTCAGCTTCCAGAACCCTGTATTTTTTATCCTTCAGAATTTCCGCCAGATACATTCTGCTGATGGCTTCATCTTCTGCAATGAGAATCGTTTTGGTTGTTTTATGGTTACTCATATTTTAAAGAAATGTATTAGTTGTAAAAATAAAAGTAATTCATCACTCTGTCAATGAGAATTAGTTAAATATAACTCCTTTAATACAGCCATTCAGAACAGGTTTTCAATATCTCCTTTATCGTTAATGGTAATTTTTTTTGCTGCCGGTTCTTTGGGAAGTCCGGGCATACGCATAATATCACCGGTTATAGGAATCACAAATCCTGCTCCGGAAGCAATGAGAATTTCCCGGACCGTCACCAGGAAATTTTCCGGGCGTCCCAGGAGCTTTGGATTGTCCGATAGGGATTTCTGGGTCTTGGCAATACATACTGGCAATTCGTGATAACCATACTGTTTGATTGTTTTCAAGTCCTTTTTGGCAGTAGATGTGTAATCAATGGCCTTTGCACCATAGATCTCTGTCGCAACGGCTTTGATTTTATTTTCTACTGAATCTTTCCAGTCATAAAGGGAACGCATTTGGCAACGATTATCATCTACCAGCCGTTTAACCTCTTCTGCCAGTTCGAGTCCTCCTTTTCCTCCTTTGGACCAAAAATCCACGATTGACGCATCAACGCCATATTCCCGGGCGTAGGATTTGACTATTTTTAGCTCTTCCTCGGTATCAGTCGTAAAACGGTTAATGGCTACAACCGATTCCATTCCGAACTTTTTGATATTCTCAAGATGTTTGCCCAGATTTGTAAGTCCTTTTTTCAAAGCCTCCACATCCGGGATGTTCAGTTCTGAAAGTTTGGCACCGCCATGATGTTTCAGGGCACGAACCGTTGCCACCAGAACGACAGCGGATGTACACATAGGTCCGTTGGGACACACAATATCGAAAAATTTTTCAGCACCCAGGTCAAAACCAAAGCCTGCTTCGGTAACGACATAGTCCGCCAAACGAAGTGCTGTCTTGGTTGCTATAATGCTATTGGCACCTTGGGCGATATTGGCAAAAGGACCGCCATGGACAAGCGCCGGTGTATTTTCTGTTGTCTGGACAAGATTCGGTTTCAGGGCATCTTTCAATAAGGCGGCAATGGCACCTTCATATCCCAGTTCTTTTTCCAGAACCGGTTTCCCGTCGTAGGTAAAGCCAATGGTAATATTCCCGATTCGCGATTTCAGCTCGGCCAGATCTTTGGACAGACATAGAATTGCCATAATTTCGGAAGCAGGTGTAATATCGAAGCCATCCTCCCGGGGGATTCCCTGGGTCCGTCCACCCAGTCCGATAACCACATGACGCAAAGCCCGATCATTCACATCCAGGACCCGTTTCCAGGTGACTCGTCGGGGATCAATTTGCAGGTCATTGCCGGCATGAATATGATTATCAATCAAGGCTGCAAGGGTATTATTGGCTGCCGTCACGGCATGAAAATCTCCTGTAAAGTGAAGATTGATCTCTTCCATAGGAAGCACCTGGGAATACCCTCCGCCGGCGGCACCGCCCTTAATACCAAAGACCGGTCCCAAACTGGGTTCCCGGATGGCCACCATGGCCTTTTCACCAATTTTGTTTAATGCTTGGGAGAGTCCGATGGATACCGTTGTTTTTCCTTCACCTGCCGGTGTAGGCGTGATGGCAGAAACCAGAATCAGTTTTCCTTCTGGTCGGTTCTGAAGTTTATCCAGGGCTTGATATGAAATCTTGGCCTTGTATTTACCGTATAGCTCCAGATCCTCTTCTTCAAGTCCCAACGATCGACCAATATCTGTGATGTGTTTTAAATTTACTTTCTTTGCAATGTCAATATCGGACAACATAGAAATCCTCCCGGTTATATTTTTCATTTACTATTTAAAATAAGATGTTTTGATTCGTCAGGGGTTACGGTTGCAATCCTTACAGGATCAGGAATTCTTCAGAGATCTCGTCTTCCAGTTCAATCAGGAGATGGTCTCCGGAGGAAACCGCACCTACACCAGAGGGTGTCCCGGTAAAGATAACATCCCCCGGCAAAAGGGTCATAATGGTACTGATATGAGCTAAAATTTCCGAAATTTTATAGATCATATTGACGGTATTGCCGTTTTGCCGCAAAATTCCATTCTGAAAAAGCCGGAAATGCAGATTATCCAACCGTGCAAAATGAAGGACAGAGACGAAATGGGATATCAAAGCTGACTGATCAAAACACTTGGCTTCGGTCCAGTCCCGGCCCTCTTTCCGGGCATCATTCAGGACATCTCTGGCAGTAAGATCCACCCCCACCCCGACTCCAGCGATAAGACCGGAAGCTTCTGTTTCATCTATATTCCGGCCTTCGGCTCCAATCAACAGGGTTACTTCCACTTCATACTCCACCAAATTGGAATAAAAAGGAAGTTCTGCAGGTCCGGGGCTGTGGACAATTGCCTGTGAAGGTTTCATGAAAATAACGGGATGGAGATGGACATCCTGATATTTCGCTTCGATAAAACGGTCCCGGTAATTGTCCCCTACTCCTAAAATCTTGGGGACACGAAAGGCTTTTTCCACAGGTTGAAGAATGGCATGTGTCACGACAGAATCTCCGACAGGATCAAGATTGGTTTATCCGTTTTTGTAATTCTTCCAGATCCAATTCAAACAAATCATTGAAAGCAATTTTACCATGGTCGCGGACTCTTCCGACGGTTGTACATGCGACTCCGAAATCATTGGCAATCCGTTCCATATCCATAAGTGTGTGCTCTTCCAGTGTAATAAGAACCGTTGATGTGCTTTCTCCGAAAAGCAGGGCGTCATCGCGCATTTTTCGCATAGTATATATATCACAACCCATAATTTTGTCAGAGTTTAGAAGAGCACTTTTTACCAGGGCAACAGCTAATCCCCCAATTTCCATATCCAATGCAGATTTCAGAATCTTTTCCCGAGCTGCCTGCATCAGGGCCATATTCAGCTGGGATGTAAAATCCCCGTCTGCCGGTACAAGCCGGCCATCTTTTATTCCGTGGACAAAACGAACATACTCTGATGATTCCAGTTCTCCCCGAAAACTTCCCAGGATACAAATAAAATCACCGTCATTCTGGAAACCGGGCTTAACACACTGGGAACCTGATTCCAACACACCGGCTGCCGCCACAACCGGAGAATCTTTTACAAAGGGATGGTACCATTCTATATGTTTATCCAGAACAGGTATCTTTAATGCTTTTGCAGCACCAGCCACCCCCCTAACGGCATCCAGAAATCGGAAATATTCGTTACTTTTCCCCGGATTTCCTTCCATAAAGGAGACGGAAACTCCCAATACTTCTGCTCCCTGGGAAGCTATCTGACGACTTGCCCTGACCACGGCGTTGTAGGCGGCCACATGTGCATCCCGCTCATGGTGATAGTCCTGAATCGCCATGCTCAGTGTCAGCATTTTACGACTTCCTTTCAATCTTAATAAAGGTTGTTCACTGGTGGAACAAACGGTATTTCCCCTGATTGTCGAATCCACATTTGCGGGAGGGGAGTGATAAAAATGAATCCGTGGTGACGTGAGCAGTGTTTTCAGTACAGCGCCGTAATCTTCCGGTTCAGGAATATGTTCATCCTTACGGGTTCGCCTGTTCTTGACTTCCAGTACCCGTTCAGATTCATTATGGTGCACCGGTTCACCGCTGTAATGCAGAAGATGGTCAAAGGGAATCACGGCCACATCCTCCCGGTTATTCACTACGGTAAGTTTCCCGTCATCGGTAGAACGTCCCAGGGAAATGCTTTCCGCATCATAATTGGATAAAATCTCCCGGACTTCCCGCTCAAAAGTACTGCGAAAACAGATAATAAAACCTCCTGGATCTCTGCCCAGGAGCATTTCTTCCGGTTTTTCATCCCACAATTCGGTATCCAAATGAATTCCCAGGCGTCCTTCCCCCATCATCTTCACCAGGGTACAGAGTAATCCGGGGCGTTGGACAGGACCCGCAGCCAATAGCCAGGGATGAGGTGAAAGTGCCACCATCATTTCGTTCAAGCGGATGGCACGAATTCTTTCTTCCTGTTCGCTGGCGGAACGGCCGGTATGGATCCACCAGATCTCAGCTCCGGAGGTTTTTAAAGTTGTTGATGGAAATTTTCTGTTTCTGAGCAGAGCGAAAGTCGCTACGTTCAGGATTAAATTTTTTCGGGAAATACCTGATTCCCATACTTTCAGAATGGGTATACCTGCAGCATATGCCGAAAGTGCCAAAGGTTGTAGCGCCTTTTCAACATACGTATCATCTGTTCCATGGACAAACACCGCAGCTCCAATACTCCGGGCCCCTAACCCGGCAAAAGAGCGTTCCGATTCGTACATATCCGGTGATACCCGGAATAACATCTGATAATTATCCCCCAATTCCAACATCTTGGGATGCTCTTTCACCGCCCGGGAGCTCTCTGACGGCAGTTCGGACAAAAGGGGAAGTGAATATTTCCCGCTGCATTCCTCCTGCCAAATGCAGGTATATATGCTCATTTCAAGGGGACGGGGTTCACGGTTTAAAAGGGATAGGGCCCTTTCGAGTTCTCTCCTGTTGTAAGGTTGTTTTTTAGAAGTCACACTTTACCTCTCTTCTCAGCATCCATGGAAGAATGCCGGCGTATATATGCTATCATGTCCGACACCAAAGTTACGGATATGCCTGTTTTTTCCGCAATTTCCTTTTCCTCATCCTGCATCATTTCAGGGATTGATCGATACACACTGAAAATTTTTTGCTTCCGTTTCGGTCCAATGCCTGGAATGTCGTCCAGAATACTTTTAACCATTGCATCATCCCGGCGTTTTCGGTGAAATGTGATGGCAAATCGATGGGCTTCATCCCGGATACGTCGTAACAGGTAGAGAGCCGGGGATGTTTTGGGAATATTTTGGGGATTGGCATAACCGGGAATAAAAACATCTTCAAGTCGTTTGGCAAGACCGATAACCGGCAAGTTATGCAATCCAAGGTCATCAAGAACCTGCTTTGCTGCATTGAGTTGGCCCTTGCCGCCATCTATCAATACCAGATCCGGTAGCTTTCCCTTTTCTTCCAGCTTCCGGGAGTAATGACGGCGAATCACCTGGGACATGGCAGCAAAATCATCGGGATGATCCAGGTCGCGGATCATAAATTTGCGGTAATCGGATTTACGAGGCCGGCCATTTTCAAAAACAACGCAGGATGCCACGATATGCGTCCCCTGAATATTTGAGATATCAAACCCTTCTATCCGCATGGGAGGTACCACCAGATTCAAAGCATCCTGAAGAGCCTGTACCATTTTCGCCGGCTGCAAATCCCGTTTTATCCGGTGCAACATGAAATCTTTCAGCATCATATCGGCATTTTTCCGGGCCAATGTCAATAATCTGGCTTTTTCTCCACGTTCAGGTGTGATGACGTACACCCGTTTTCCCGCCTGAGTCGTGAGAAAATCCTCAAAAAGTTCTTTTTCATCCTCCAACTCGCAGAATACTTCCCGGGGAATGAAAGGGGTTTCAGGATAATACGAACGGAGAAATTCTTTTAAAAGTTCATTTCGCGTCCGGTTTCCCGTTTGCTGAAGCGTAAAGGTTTCCCGGGCAATAATCCGTCCTTCCCGGACCCGAAAAAGGACTACCACAGCTGTCTCTTCTGAAACCGCCATCCCAATCACATCCCGGTCCTCAAAATCTGTATGAACCACATTTTGGCGGGGAAGGGATTTCCGGATCACCTGGATTTGATCCCGGTAACGTGCCGCCCTTTCAAAAGCTTGTTTCTTTGCGGCATCCTGCATCCGCTCAGCCAGTACATTTAAAGTTTCCTCTGTATGTCCTTCAATAAAACGGATGACCTGCTCTACCATGATGTCGTATTCTTTTTCTGTAATAAGTCCCTGACACGGCCCTTCACAATTGTGTAGATGATATTCCAAACACAAGGGAACTTTTTTTGCCCGGATGGTTTCCTCATCCAATTTATACCTGCATGTCCGCAAGGGAAAAGTACGGTGCAGAATATGGAGCAATTTTCTCACATGGCGGACATCGGTATAGGGACCATAATAACGGGATCCGTCTTTTTCCACCGTTCGGGTCATAAAAATGCGAGGAAAAGGTTCGTTCGTGATACGAATAAAGGGAAAGGATTTATCATCTTTGAGGCGGACATTATACCGGGGTGTATACTCTTTGATGAGATTATTTTCCATGAGGAGTGCTTCTGTTTCCGTGTCAGTAATAATCCACTCCACATCCCGAATATGAGATACCATCACACTAGTCTTGGGATCCGATGGCTCACCCCTGAAATAAGAAAGGACACGATTTTTTAATAAGCGGGCCTTCCCAACATAAATAATCTCATTTTTCTCATCACGGAAAAGATAAACACCCGGTTTCCGGGGGACTTGCTCCAATTTCTTTTCTAAGGTATTCATCTGTTTAAGATAGCATAAAGGGATATAGATTGAAAGAGCTTTTATGTTAAGACGTTTAGAGATTATAGACAATCGGAATTCGATTGATATGATTGATTGCCCCGTGAAATGGGAGGCGGTTTTTCCGGGATATCTCACGAGATAAATTGGGTTACGTGGGTCAATGAATGTTTCGAATTCTCGTCCCCCACCTCGGACTAAAGCCTGGGGCTTTTTATACACTCTCTCCATCTGCCATCTTGCTGTCCCTCCCTCACCCCGTCTTCCACTTTATCCATCCCTCAAAAATCCATTTCCTACCAACAAAAAGGGGGGTTAAATTATCCCATTAAAATTGGAAGTATTATGAAAGCACACAAAAACATTGCTCTTGTGGCACATGATAACCGGAAAAAGGACTTAATGGAATGGGTGGAATGGAACATAGAGACCCTGATTCCCCACCATTTAATATGTACGGGAACCACTGGACGGTTCATTGAAGAAACAATTCATAAACAACTCATAAAATCAGGCAAAGAGACCATCGTTCACATTACAAAACTTAAATCAGGACCATTGGGAGGTGATCAACAATTGGGTGCTTTAATTGCCGATGGTAAGGTGGATTTTATGATATTTTTCTGGGATCCTATGACGCCTCAGCCCCATGATGTGGATGTAAAAGCGCTTTTGCGTATTGCGGTCCTTTATAACATTCCTACAGCCAATAATCGTTCAACCGCAGATTTTATGATCAGTTCACCGCTTATGAACGAAGCATACGAAAGAACGATAAAAGATTTCTCAGATTATTTAAACAGAGACATTTAATAGATTTTTGAAGCACGAAGAATTCTTAACACGTACACAAAAAATAAGACGTGAAAATAAAAAGGATTCAGGATATATGAAAAATCTGATGATTCACGATTCATATTTTGTAAATACGGAACAGATCGCCCTGACAATTGGAAAAGGTTTTGAAGGGGTGGGAGATATCCAGGTAAAGCAGCCAGGGGATGTTGTGGAAGGAGATTTTAACGGACTTGACTTTCTATTTGTCGGACACCCCTTCAGAAAATTCATGTCACCCAAAACCCTTAAAATGTTCATTTAAAAAATGTCGTCAAAAAGTCTTCAAGGGGAAAAACTCAGTTTACCTGACACAACCACAAAAAAAGCCTGCACTTCAGGCAGGCTTTCAATAGCGGATTTCAGCTTGCGGACTTATTCTTCAGCAGGTGTCCATATCGTTGAACGGCCAACGAGGCCCCATTTATCCAGAGACCCTTTTACATTCAGGTTTCCCTCTTCATCAAGCCACATATTGCAATTGTAGGTCTTGCCGCTTTCCGGATCATATATATGTCCTTTTTCCCATTTTTCATTCTTTTCATCATATGAAAATCCCCACACGATTTCAAGACCAAGAAGAGGACGAAGCCGGAGTTTATCATCAGGATTGTTCCGGTCATATTTGGTTTGACCGGCATCCGGATCGTCGGCAGGGTAGACTTCTTCCTCCAACCAGACAATTTTTCCCCGGTACTCATCTTTGTCACGGACAATTTCTACCTTGGAATCGTTTCCTTCCGTGTACCACAGTCCGAGCACCTCATCACCTGACGCAGCATACAGTGGAAAAGCCAGCGTCATTAAAAAAAGAACCAGAGCTACACATACGATTTTTTTCATTATTCCCTCCTATTACAGGTTATACATGATAATATACGAAGTCTTAATGGCACAATAAAACTATCATAATGGCACATTCAACGCATCCAAACAGTCAATATGACAGACATTCCTTTTTTGGCATTTTATTTGTTTATAGTGCTTATAAAAAGAAAGGAGTAAAGCAATGAATTTTGATAAATATACTGAAAAAAGCAGAGAAGCAATTCAGCAATCCCAGTTTATTGCAGAGGAGTACGGACAGGAAGAGATCCTTCCGATCCATCTACTGTATGCATTATTGACACAGGAGGATGGACTAATCCCTCGGTTGATTCAACTGAGTGATGTATCTTTAGAGGTCTTCATCCAAAAAGCAGAGTCACACATCCGCCAGCTTCCTCGTCTTGGAAAAGTTACCCAGGGACGATTGGGACGAGAGATGGTGCAGGTCTTAAGAGGGGCGGAAAAAATTTCTGTCCGTATGAAAGACGACTATGTGAGTGTAGAACACCTTTTTATAGCCCTCATGGATGAGGGAAGTCTTTCCGGAATATTTACGGAATTAGGTCTGGACAAGGATATCTTTTTATCCGTCCTTCAAAAAGTCCGTGGTGGTCAGGCCGTTCGGGATGAGAATCCTGAATCAAAATATGAAGCCTTGGAACGGTTTGGTGTGGATTTAACGCAGAGGGCCCGTGAAGGGAAACTGGATCCAGTGATTGGCAGGGATGAAGAAATCCGCCGGGCGATTCAGGTCCTTGCACGCCGCACAAAAAACAATCCGGTATTAATTGGTGAACCCGGTGTGGGAAAAACGGCGATAGTTGAAGGATTGGCGCAGCGGATAGTCAATGCGGATGTTCCGGAATCCCTGAAAAATAAACGTATTATCATGCTGGATATCTCATCGATCCTGGCAGGAGCAAAATACCGGGGAGAATTTGAAGACCGGTTCAAGGCCGTCTTGAAAGAAGTGGAGAAATCCAACGGTCAAATTATTCTGTTTATTGACGAGTTGCATCTTATTGTCGGAGCGGGGAATGCTGAAGGTGCCGTAGATGCCGGCAACATGTTAAAACCAGCCCTGGCCCGGGGTGTTTTACACTGCGTAGGGGCCACAACCCTGAATGAATATCAGAAATACATCGAAAAAGATTCCGCACTGGAACGTCGATTCCAGAAAATTTATGTGGGCGAGCCTTCTGTGGAAGATACTGTCTCCATTCTTAGGGGAATCAAGGATAAATATGACATTCACCATGGGGTTAGGATAACCGATGCAGCCCTGATAGCCGCGGCACGGCTTTCAGATCGCTATATTACTGACCGCTTTCTTCCGGATAAGGCCATTGATTTGGTGGACGAAGCTGCTTCCCGCCTGAGAGTAGAAATAGACAGTATGCCGGAAGAACTAGATGAACTGGAGCGCCGCCGAGTTCAGCTTGAGATAGAAAAACAGGCACTGAAAAAAGAAAAAGATGCCCGTTCAGCTGAGCGGTTGAAAAAACTGGATCAGGAGCTGGCCGATCTTAACCGGAAGCTGGAATCCCTGAAAGACAAGTGGATGACCGAAAAATCACTGATTCAGAGTATTCAACATCTGAAAGGCAGTATCGATAAACTCAAGGCAGAAGAAGCAGACGCTGAGCGCCGGGGAGATTATGAAAAAGTGGCGCAAATCCGCTATGGTGCCCTGGTAGAAATGCAGGAAAAGCTGGAAAAAGAAAAGGAGAAACTAGAAAAACTCCATGGCGAATCCCCCCTGTTAAAAGAAGAAGTTGGTGAGGAAGATATTGCTGAAGTTGTCAGCCGGTGGACGGGAATTCCTGTAAACCGGATGCTGCAATCGGAAAATGAGCGTCTTTTAAGCTTGGAAAAACACCTTCATGAACGGGTAGTGGGACAGGATCAGGCGCTGGAAGCTGTTTCAAATGCCATCCGCAGAAGCCGGAGTGGTCTTGCAGATGAGAATCGACCTATTGGGTCCTTCCTTTTCCTGGGTCCCACCGGTGTGGGAAAAACGGAACTTTCCCGGGCTCTGGCCAATTTTCTCTTTGATGACGAAAATGCCATGGTAAGACTGGATATGTCCGAATTCATGGAGCGGCACTCTGTAGCCCGGCTGATTGGTGCACCGCCTGGATATGTAGGATATGAGGAAGGTGGAAAACTGACAGAAAGCATCCGCCGCAGACCTTATTCAGTCATCCTTCTGGATGAAATAGAAAAAGCCCATCCGGATGTCTTCAATATTCTGCTCCAGATACTGGATGATGGGCGGCTAACTGACGGGAAAGGAAGAACGGTTGACTTCCGCAATACCCTGATTATCATGACCTCGAATCTTGGATCAGATCTGGGGAGGGAAGTCTTTGAAATAGGGAGCTCTTATGATACACTTGATCCACGCTTACGTGACCGGATACGGCAACATTTCAAGCCGGAATTTATTAACCGGATTGATGAAATAATGACATTTCATGCTTTAACACGTGAACAATTAAAAGAAATTGTGGATATCCAGTTTAAAAGAGTACAGAACCGACTCAGTTTGCAAAACATTCATGTTGAACTGGATGAGAGTGCCCGGGATTATCTGGCCGAAAAGGGATATGACCCGGATTTCGGTGCCCGTCCACTCAAACGCCTGATCCAACGGGAGGTGGAAAACCGACTTGCCCAGGACCTTTTGGAAGGCAAGATTATCCCCGGGAAAAAATATGTGTTAAAAATGAAAGATGGGGAATTACACCTTGATACCCCATAACCGGCCTCTCGATACAGGTGCCTGCGACGATCAATCCCCTTCTTGTGGTGTTCAATAGCCGCTGAGCGGCTTTCAAACGCTGTTGTGCAGCGTTTTCAGAAGTTGAAAGCTAGAAGTTGGAAGTTAGCGTCGCCTCGCTCCTGATAGTTGGTTCATGGGCTCAGGGGTTCATGAGCTCAGGGGTTCAGGGGCTCATGGGTTCAGGGGCTCAGGGGTTCAGGGGTTCATGGGTTCAGGGGTTCAAGGGTTCAAGGGTTCAAGGGTTCAAGGGTTCAGGGGCTCAGGGGCTCAGGGGTTCAGGGGTTCAATAGCCGCTGCGCAGCGTTCAAATGTCGATACCTCGAATCCCTGAATGCCGAAGGCGGTTGAATGCTGAGCGCAGTGAAACAATTGAACGGCACGAAGTGCCGTTTGAATTCTTGATCGCCGAAGGCGTTTGAACACTCAGCTCAGCGAAGTGCCAATCATCCAATCCCCCAATCGAATCAATCCACTACAGACTGTCATCTGATGACTGTCCACTGCCGACTGTCAACAACGTTTAAACGAACAAAAGAAAAGCCCTAAAGGACACTTTACCTGTCCGCTGTTCAATCCCCTCAACAATAAAAGC
>JASGMP010000113.1 GCA_030156395.1 Fidelibacterota bacterium | reverse complement strand
ATAGATTAAATGCTCATCAATGAGAACTTCGGATATTTCCCTGTCTTTCAGACATTCTGCTTCCATTTTTTCATATTTGTTCATGTTTTCCCCATTTTATACACCCAAGTATAAAAGGATTCGAGCACCGATACCATAAAAAATGAAGGGTTTTTCCACATTTTGAAGATTCCTTACATCGGATGGATGCTACCCGGCCGGTCTGAATCCCGAAACATATCTGAAAGATGTCCTTAACCGCATCGCCTTCCATCCCTACCATAAACTGGATGACGCGCTCCCTCGGAACATAATTCTTACGACATAAATGCTTTATAAAATATCTGCTGGTTATCCGGATCCATCTGCCGGCTTACACCCAAATCAATCGGTATAATTCTCCATGAATCACAAAAAACCTGAATACAATACGGAGATCACCGAATACTTACCAATGATGAAGAAAAGAATCTTTATAATAATTCATTCAGTGTTAAAACAATATTCATTTAACTCATCTATTTTGTGTTTACAAGAAAGAGGTGATTCATGCAATCCATCATTAACAGACTTATTATTTTCGACACATATCATTTTCATGCTATTTTCAGATATTATCAGCAATCTTTTTTAAGAATGCTAATCTATGTAATCACAAAAAGCGGGGATGGTGTCTCATACATTCTATATTTTCTAATTATATATCTCACTGAACCTCAGGTTTTTTTGCTTTTCCTTAAGTTGATGTTTGTTGGTTTTTGTCTTGAATTTCCCTTATATAAATTATTTAAAAACAGTATTAAACGAAGACGCCCAATCAATACTTTTTCACATGTGATAAGTCTGGTCAAACCTTCTGATACGTTTAGTTTTCCTTCCGGACATACAGCTACTGCTTTCATGACTGCTTATCTCTTATCTGTTCTTTTTCCTTTTATAACATTAGGAGCATTTCTATGGGCTACCCTTGTCGGATTTTCTCGTGTTTATCTGGGGGTTCACTATCCTGGAGATATTCTGGCCGGTGCTTTTTTGGGAACAGGTGCTGCTGTGATCAGTGTGCGGTTGCTTGAAATGACAGGATGGATTGTATGAAAATTTTATACGGGATACAGGCTACAGGTAACGGCCACATGAGCAGATCCATAGAAATCATAAAAAAACTGAAAGAATACGGTCATACTGTAAAAGTACTTTTTAGTGGAATAGAACCAAAAAAATTATGGGACAAAAAAATCTTTGGAGACTATGAGGTATATAATGGTTTTACCTTTAAAACATCCCAGGGAAAAATAGATTATTTTGAAACAATCCGACATCTCCGACCACTGGAATTTTTTAAGGATATCCTGTCCATTGATGCAGCAGATTATGATCTTGTTATTTCGGATTTTGAACCTATTTCTTCAAAAATCGCAAAGCGTTTCAAAATTCCAAGTATAGGTATCAGTCATCAGGCCGCGTTCTTATATAAAATTCCCCAGGCGGGGTCAGATGTTTTATCAGATATCATATTAAAGAATTTTGCCCCTGTTGATATTCATCTGGGACTTCATTATTACCATTTTGGGTTTCCGCTTCTACCTCCTTTGATTTCCAAACAACTTTTTTCCACAGAAAATACTGTACAAAAAAATAAGATTCTCGTCTACCTTCCTTTTGAAGATTTAAATTCCGTCTTAGATATTTTATCTTCATTTCATACTTATGAAATTAAAATCTACCATGATATAAAGAGACCTTTTCAAAGAGACTTCATACAAGTACATCCGTTATCCCGTAAAAAATTCATTCAGGATTTGCTTACCTGTGAGGGTGTTATTGCCAATGCAGGTTTTATGCTCACTTCGGAGACATTGTATTTGGGTAAAAAACTTCTTGCATGCCCGGTAAGGAAACAATTTGAGCAACAATCCAATGCCAAAGCTCTTGAATATTTGAATTTAGGAGATATTATGCACTATCCCAATAAAACAAGCATTTCTCTGTGGCTGGAAAAAGAAGCTAAACCCCCGTTGAACTATCCGGATATTTCCTCGCTTATTGCAGACTTTATTCACACAGGTGAAATAAACGAAAAAGGCCGATGTGATCTTATATCAGAAGCCTGGCGTGGCTTCCGGTTACCCTGATTCTTGTTTTTAAATTTCAAATTCCTCAACATTTTCGACAAAATATATTCTAAAATTATCCATTGCACCTGCATGCAGAGTTTATTTAACATACCTTGAAAAATTCTTTATTTTAGAATGAGTCTGTTGCCGGTAGACGGTCACCGGGAAATGCTGTATCCTTTCCGGCAAGTCAGGATAAATTGAATGAAAAATGATTGAATTTGATCAGGTAACATCAGCTGGTTCTTTACTGTACCCACAAACAGCGAGCTAATTCTCCATTCTCCATTCTCAATTCTCAATTCTCAATTCCCCATTCTCAATTCTCAATTCCCCATTCTCAATTCTCAATTCCCCATTCTCAATTCTCAATTCCCCATTCTCAATTTTCAATTCTCAATTCTCCATTCCCAATTCTCCATTCATTTCGTATCTTTCACTCAGCCTAATTAAAAACAGAGGAGAAAAGCATGTCCTATAAAACGGGAGAAACATATCACGGGTTTACCCTTCACAGGATTGAAGAACTGACAGACATTCACAGTACGGGTTATTATTTCAGGCATAACCAAAGCGGCGCAGAGTTGGTGTACCTGGTGAATGCCGATCCCAACAAGGTGTTCAGCATCACCTTTCGCACGCCGCCTTGGGATAACACGGGTCTCCCACACATTCTGGAGCATTCGGTGCTGTGTGGTTCCCGGAAGTTTCCGGTGAAAGAACCTTTTGTGGAACTGATCAAAGGCTCTCTGAATACATTCCTCAACGCCATGACCTATCCCGATAAAACCCTTTATCCTGTAGCCAGCATGAATCCCAAAGATTTCATGAATCTGATGGATGTGTACATGGATGCGGTGCTGTATCCCCAAATAGACAAGGTCCCGGAAATTTTCTACCAGGAAGGCTGGCACTATCACCTGGAAAAACCCGAGGATCCCCTGACCATCAACGGAGTGGTTTACAACGAGATGCTGGGTGCTTTTTCCACGGCTGAATCGGTCCTCTACCGTCGCTCCAAGCAGCTCCTCTTCCCCGATTCCCCCTATGCCTGGGAATCCGGCGGCGCCCCTGATGAAATTCCCCAGCTGACCTACGAAAAATTTATCCAATTTCATAAAACCTACTATCATCCCTCCAACAGCCGGATTTTCATCTATGGGGATGGGGATATGGATAGCCACCTTGCTTTTCTGAACCGTGAATACCTGAATCATTTTACCGCCATTGATCCCAATTCGGACATCCGTGTCCCCATCACCTTCACCCGGACAAAGGCCGCCGTGGAGACCTACTCCCTCCCTGCCGGTGAAAACCCCGATGGAAAATCCTACCTGAGCCTCCACTACGGCTGCGGACAGAATCTGAGTCCAAAAGAATCCATGGAGCGAAGCATTCTTATGCACTACCTGATGAACACGCCCGGATCCCCCTTGAAAAACAGACTCCGGGACGCTTCCCTGGGGCAGGATGTCTTTGGCTCCTACGAATCGGATATGCTCTCACCCTATATGTCCCTGGTTGTCAAACACAGTTCTCCGGACAAAGAAAATGAATTTGAAACCATCGTCCGGGAAACGCTGGAAGAGCTCCGGGATGGCGGACTGGATCGCCGTCAACTGGAAGCATCGCTGAATATTGCCGAATTCAAAACACGGGAAGGGGATTTCGGTTCCATGCCGACAGGACTTATTTACAACCAGGCCATGATGAACAGCTGGCTGTACGACGGGGATCCCTTTGCATACCTGAAATTTGACGCGGCATTTAAAGAAATCCGTGAAAGCCTGAAGACAGACCGGTTTCATCAACTGATTGATGAGATTTTCCTGAACAATCCCCATACCCTGAAACTCCGGCTGGATCCGGAACCGGGACTCTCGGAGCGGAAAATCCGGGCTTTGTCCGAATCCCTCCAAAAACGAAAAGAGTCCATGAGCCCGGATGAACTGAAATCCGTGGTAGAAAACACCCAAAAACTGATCAAACGTCAAAACACACCGGATTCTCCGGAAGACCTGGCTACGATTCCGACTCTTACCCGAGAGGACATCCAGAAAAAAGCCAGGACCTTTCCTGTGGAGGAAATCCCATGGGACGGGGGAAAAATCCTCACGCACCCCGCTGAATCCAAGGGAATTCAGTACGCAAACTTCTACTTTGATCTCTCGGCCGTACCGGAGGAACTGTTGCCGGTAGCCGGACTCCTTCCGGACCTTTTGGGACAGCTCTCCACAGAAAAACGGAGCTATACGGATCTGTCCAATGACCTGCTTTTTTACACCGGGGGATTTTCAGTAAATACATCCGCTTTATTGCCGGTCCAAAACCCGGATGATTTCCTGCCGAAACTCACGGTGAGTCTGCGGTATCTCTCCACCTTTACCGATAAAGCCCTGGATCTTGCCGGAGAAATACTCACCCAAACCCGCTTTGATGAAAAGAAGCGCATTCACGACCTGATCCGGGAAATACGTTCCGATACCGAAATCAACCTGGTGAACAGTGGTCACAGCTTTGCGGCGGGACAGGTTAATGCCGCCCTGAAACCTTTCGGAAAATTTGAAGAGATCACCAATGGATATGATTTCTACACCTGGATTGCCGATCTGGACACCCATTTTGAAGAACGGTATGACGACCTGAAGCAAAACCTGGAAGGATTGCTAAAAATCATATTCCGAAAAGAGGGAATGATTCCAGCCCTGACCGGTGAAACAGAGGATATAAAAATCTTCACAAAACATCTGAAATCCTTTGAATCCCGGTTGAATTCAGGAGTGCTGCCGGCTCAGACATGGGAACTCCCCCTGAATCCGCCGAACCGTGGTTTTTACACACCGGGAGATGTGAATTATGTGGTATTCGGGACCTATTTACCGGAGGATATCATGCAGTTCAGTGGGAAATACCATGTTTTACGGCAGGTCATTTCCTTGGATTACCTGTGGAATCGGGTTCGGGTTCAGGGAGGTGCGTACGGAGCCTTTTGCGCCTTTTCCCGGAACGGACGGATTCTGTTCAGCTCTTACCGGGATCCCAAACTGGGCAAAACCCTTGAAACCTACCGGATGATACCCGATTACCTTTCCCGATTTGATGCAGATGAACAGTTTATGACAAACATCATCATCGGGACCATCGCCCGCCAGGACACCCCTCTGAGTGTCTCACAGGAAGGGGACATGGCATTTGTCCGGCATCTGACAGGTCTTACGGACGAGATGATCCAGGAAGAACGGGAAGACATCGTTTCCTGCACCGCCGAAGATATCCGGAAATTCGCCCATATCCTCAAAATCGCTGTCTCCCAGGGCATTCATTGCACTTTTGGGAGTGAGAAAGCGGTGAAGGAAGAGAAGAAGCTTTTTTCAGAGATTAAATATGCGTTGAAGTAGTAACGAGTAACGAGGCAGGCGACAGTCGGCAGTAGTTAGTTGATTGATTCGATTGATTCGATTGATT
>JASGMP010000112.1 GCA_030156395.1 Fidelibacterota bacterium | reverse complement strand
GCCAAAATAGTCCCTATTTAAGGATATGCAAGGAAGTTTTATAATAATTATTTTGATTTGAATGAAGAGTGATGAATCTGGTATACGGGTCAATAAAGGCTCCATCAACCTTGCTACTCGATACTCGAACCTCACTTTTCAATCATCCTCTCTTCCATTCTTCCACTAAATGTCATATATTCTTGCCAATATGACACAATTCAAGGTCAAATCACAGTTTAAGCCGACGGGGGATCAGCCGGAGGCCATTCAATCCTTGGTGGATGGATTAAAACGTGGGGAGAAATTTCAGACACTATTAGGTATTACCGGTTCAGGCAAGACCTTTACCATGGCGAAGGTCATTGAAAAGGTCCAGCGGCCCACGTTGATCATTTCTCACAATAAAACTCTGGCTGCACAGCTTTATGGGGAATTCAAGAGTTTTTTTCCGGAAAACGCAGTGGAATATTTTATCAGTTATTACGATTACTATCAGCCTGAAGCATATCTTCCGGTGACGGACACTTATATCGAAAAAGATTCAGATATCAACGACGAAATTGAAAAACTCCGTCTGAAAGCCACGGCTTCCCTCCTATCACGCCGGGATGTAATTGTGGTGGCATCGGTCTCGTGTATATACGGCCTGGGATCTCCTACAGAATACAAAAATCAGATTATGCTTCTCCAGAAAGGAAATATTTATCCTCGTGAAGAGCTGCTTAAAAAGCTCATAGCCATTCATTATGTCCGGAACGACATGAGTTTTTCCCGGGGAACTTTCCGGATCCGGGGCGATGTGATGGATATCTACCCGGCCTACAACGACAATCCGGTCAGACTTGAATTCTGGGGAGACGAACTGGACAGCATTACCTTTATTGACCCTATCGCCGGGAAGGTTCGGGGCAGTTCAGACTGGATCATCATCTATCCCGCCCGGCATTTTATCACCAACGAAGAGACCATGAGAATTGCATTAGGGGATATTCGGAATGAACTTTCCGAACGGCTGACAGAGCTCCGTCAAAACGGCAAACTGGTGGAAGCCCAACGTTTGGAACAGCGGGTAAACTATGACATGGAGATGATGCAGGAGCTGGGATACTGTTCGGGTATAGAGAATTACAGCCGTCATCTGACACGACGGAAACCAGGAGAGCGCCCCTTTACCCTGATGGATTTTTTCCCGGAGGATTATCTTCTTTTTATCGATGAATCCCATGCTACCATCCCCCAGATCCGTGCCATGTACAATGGAGACCGTTCCCGGAAAGAAGTCCTGGTAGAATACGGTTTCCGTCTTCCCAGCGCTCTGGATAACCGGCCCATGAAATTTGAAGAATTTGAAGAGATGATCCACCAGGCAATCTTTGTCAGTGCCACTCCGGCCGATTATGAAATGGAGAAAACAGAAGGCGTTTTTACCGAACAGATCATACGTCCTACCGGACTCCTGGATCCGGAAATCGAAGTTCGTCCCACGGAAAACCAAATTGATGATTTGATAGATGAAATAAAAAAACGAACCGGCCGGAAAGAACGGGTTCTGATTACCACCTTAACCAAGAAAATGTCCGAAAATCTGGCAGATTACCTGAAGAATGTCCAGGTGAATACCCGATATCTCCACTCGGAAATCGATAGCCTTGAACGTATCTCCATCCTCCGGGATCTAAGGCTGGGAGAATTTGATGTGCTGGTGGGAATAAATCTTCTCCGGGAGGGACTGGATTTGCCGGAAGTTTCACTGGTGGCTATCCTGGATGCAGATAAACAGGGATTTTTACGTTCTGAACGTTCATTGTTTCAGATTGCCGGCCGGGCCAGCCGGAATGTGAATGGTAAGGTGATTTTTTATGCAGACCGAATCAGCGATGCCATGAAAACAGTCATTGATGAAACCAACCGCCGACGGAAAGTTCAAATGGAATATAACCGGATCCATGATATTACACCCGTTACAATTTATAAAACCCAGGATGCCGTCCGTCAGAGCACATCCATTGCAGACTATTCCCATGTCAAAGAGAAACAGGCACGCTACAAAATTGAAAAAGATGCATCAGCATTGTCCAAACTGGACATTTTGAAACATATAGATGAACTGACCAACGAGATGAATCAAGCGGCTGAAAACCTGGAATTTGAGCTGGCAGCCAAACTCCGGGACCAAATCGTGGTCTTAAAACGGGCTTTGAAAAAATAATATGATTGAAATTGAACAAAAATACGGCATTATCGGCAAATCTGATGCCATCAAAGAGGTCATCAGTTCGATTGAACAGGTGGCACCTACGGATATCAGTATACTTATCAGCGGGGAAAGCGGGACAGGAAAAGAATTGGTTGCCCAAGCCATTCATCGCTTAAGCCACCGGAAGAACCGGCCATATATTGTGGTCAATTGCGGAGCCATCCCTTCAGGAACCATTGAAAGCGAGCTTTTCGGCCATAAAAAGGGAAGTTTTACCGGTGCCACGGAAGACCGGAAAGGTTTTTTTGAAGCAGGCAATCAGGGAACGATCTTTTTGGATGAAATCGGTGAATTACCACTGGAAACTCAGGTGAAACTCCTCCGTGTCCTTGAATCGGGTGAAATTATCCGTGTCGGTGAAAGCATTCCCCAAAAAGTGGATGTCCGCATTCTGGCTGCTACCAATAAAGATTTGAAAGAACAGGTAATGGAAGGAAATTTCCGAAAAGATCTCTATTACCGATTAAAAACCATTTCGATTCACCTACCCGCCTTACGGGATCGCCGGGAGGATATCCCCATGCTGGCAGAACACTTTATGATTGAATATGCCGATCGGAACAATGTGCAATACAAACCGATTGCTCCATCAGCCATGAAAATCCTGGAATCTTTAAACTGGCAGGGAAATATCCGGGAATTGCGGAATTTTATTCACTCTGTCTTTGTCCTGGAAAAATCCCATATCATCCAGGCAGATACGGTCCGGGAATATCTTCGGAAACATGCCGGATTCATCGAAAGTGGACATTTTGATACCCGGTTCCCGGTCCGCATGGATAAAGATGTGGATAAAATGGAACGTGAATTGATACTTCGCCAACTCTTTCTTCTCCGTCAGGATGTAGATGAAATCAAAAACATGTTGAGACAGAATTATCAAATGCTGGAAAAAGGGCAGGTATCACTGGATGAAATTCCCCAGCGTCTGAACCACTATGACAAAGAGTCTATCCAGTCAGGAGAAATATTGCCCGTGGAGGATAAATCCATCCGGGATATGGAAAAAGAACTCATAGAACAGACACTGGATAAATATCACGGTTCCAAGCGAAAAACAGCCCAGACCCTGCAAATCAGCGAACGGACACTTTACAGAAAGTTGAAAGAGTATGGCATTCAAAGCTAAAAACACTATTTTCTTATGCTTGTTGGTACATCTCTTTTTCACCGGATGTGGCATTTACTCCGTGCGTCCCGGAACCATTCCTCCTGGGATAAAAAGCATTGCCGTGGAAGATGTCGTGAACGAAACCGCCGAATTCGGCCTGGGACAAGAGCTGACTGCTGTCCTTATTTCCCGGATCTTATCGGAAAACATCCTGCCCCTGGCCGAACCTCAGGCCGCCCATTCTGTGATACGGACCCGCATCACGCGCATTTCTGATGATCCTCATACGTTTGATGAAACAGAGACGGTAAAAGAATATAAGGTATCTCTAACCCTTCAGTTTGAGTGGATTGCCACACCGGAAGAACGTGAGCTCATGTCCGGAACATTGTCTCAATGGAGCATCTATTACAGTGACAACTATAACAATCAACTATCCCCTGAAGACCAGATAGTCCGTGGCGATGCCATTGAAGATGTCCTGGGAAAAATCTCACAGGATTTGATTGAAAAGCTTACATCTGACTGGTAGTATACTTTTAATGATAGCCTTTTAATATTAATAATCAATAAATTAGGGCGTTTATTTAAATTACTGGACATGCCATTAACCCGTTACCGTAAATGCCGATTTTCAAAGCAAAATCTTTACTAACCGGGAATTAACTGTTGGTAAAAATCTGTCAGAACCGTATAATTTATTAATTAAATCAACCATCATTGATGACAAAAAAAAAAGACACACATCACTCAGGAAATCCATTCAAAGTTAATTTTCATTCACGACGCAGGTGGAAAGATCATTTAATTCATGTAGCAAATCCTCTACTAGAGCATCTGTTTGCATTTGGGCGTCTGAATGAATTGTATTCAAAACTCCGAAACCGGCCGGATCATGAAACATTTGAAGCATGTGTACTGAAAAACATGAACATCACCTATGCTGTTTCTGATGCAAAAACACTCCATAACATTCCAGAAAAAGGCCCTTTTATCATCATCGCAAACCATCCCTTTGGAGTTTTGGATGGACTTATCCTGATGGATTTAATTTATAAAATCCGGCAGGATGTCAAATTTATTGCCCAGAAAGAAATTAAATACATTCCGGATATTCGGGACCGGCTGATACTGGTGGATACACACCGGTCATTGGAAGCAAAATATATGAATGCAAAAGCAGTTCGTCATAGCCTGCAATGGTTAAAGCGGGGCGGCGGACTTGTGCTATTTCCTTCCGGGGCAGTTTCACAATTTCGTGTACGTCATCAGGATATCACGGATCCCGGATGGATTGAAAACACAGCCCGTCTGATTACATTGGCTTCCGTTCCTATCATTCCTGTCTATTTTGAAGGGAGAAACAGTCTGACTTTTCTCCTCGCTGGCAGGTTTAATCAAAATTTGCGTATGTTCATGTATCCCAGGGAATTCCTGAAGACAAAAAATAAACACATCATCGTAAAAGTAGGTGATTCCATTCAACCAAAGCGATATCAAGGATATACCAACCCAAAAGATCTTTTGAATTATCTCCGCCTGAAAACCTATGTTCTTCAATACAGGCCTTTGTCTAAAGAAGATCAGAAACAGCAAAATGCCTTGAAAGAAAACCCGTTGGAAAAAATCCCTGAACAGTTTGACAAAGAAGTGCTGACTGAGGAAATTGAATCACTGTCCCCCAAACAGGAGCTTTTGAAGAACAGAGAATACAGCGTAATCTATGCAAAAGTTGATGATATCCCTTATTCTGTCCGGGAATTAGGGCGTTTGAGAGAAATAACATTCCGGGATGTAGGTGAAGGGACAGGAAAAAGCCTGGATTTGGATATTTTTGACGAATATTATTACCATTTGATCGTTTGGAATCATGTCAAAAAAGAGATTGTAGGTGCATACCGCCTGGGGCCGACTGACGAAATAATCAGTAAATATGGTGCTTCCGGACTCTACACAAGCACATTATTCCGGTACAAAGCAGAAATTTTTGATAAAATGGGGCCGTCCCTTGAATTGGGCAGATCTTTTATCCGAAAAGAGTACCAAAAGAAATATGCCCCCCTCCTGCTTCTATGGAAAGGTATCAGTCTGTTTATTGTGCGGAATCCACACTATGCAAATCTCTTCGGTCCAGTAAGCATCACGGGAAACTATAATACTGCATCCCGTCAAATTCTGGTCAATTTCCTGAAAAATCATTACATGGATAAAGAATTGGCCCGCTATGTCCGACCCCGCAATCCCTTCAAGCACAAATCTGTGAAAGTATGGGACACCATCCCATCACAACATCTTGTTAAAACACCGGAAGAA
>JASGMP010000111.1 GCA_030156395.1 Fidelibacterota bacterium | reverse complement strand
GGGGATTGACACTTCGCCGTGTTCAGTATTCAAACGCCTTCGGCGATCAAAAATTCAAGCGGCACTTCGTGCCGTTCAATTGCTTCACTTTTCAGCATTTAACCACGGCTTCACAGTGTTCAAGAAAGAATTTACCCATTGAAACCCGCATATCTGGGATTGAAGGTCGAACACAGTGAGATCCTTGAACGCTGCGTAGCAGCGTTTGAAAGCCGCGTAGCGGCTATTGAACCCATGAACCCATGAGCCCCTGAGCCCATGAACCCCTGAACCAACTATCAGGAGCGAAGCGACGCCAACTTCCAACTTCTAACTTCCAGGTGATGATTGCCTGCCCCGTGAAATGAGCGCAGCGTATTTCACGGGGAATTTGATTGATTCGATTGAATAGATTGATTTGATTGCAACACCAGTCGTTCAGCATTCAAGCACTGCTTTGCAGTGTTCAAAAAAGAAGTCCACACTCATTGAAATCCGCATAGCGTAGATATTGCGGATATGTTCGTTGATGGTCCGAACTTCCTTTTGAAACAACCCGGCCATGAGCTTTTGCGTCAGCCAGACCGTCTCGTTTTCAAGCCGAACCTGAATACCAATTGACGCATCCTTCCCAACCCCCCGCGAACTCTGCACAAGAACAACTCATAACTCATAACTCAGACTCAGCAGCAGGACGTGTCCTGCTGCTACGACTCACTACTCTCCACTCATAACTCTAAAAATAATATATTATTTTTGTATAAATCATGTCATTATCATCAAAGCGCCCAAAACGGCCGCCATCCCCGACAAACAGGTTGCTTCCCAGAAGGATATCAAATCCATCGGTAAAGGAATAGGAGATTTTGGGCCGGATCAGGGCGTCGCCTTCATTTAATCCTGTATAGGTAAAAAGCTCAAGCCACAATTTTTCCCGGAGAAAATCTTTCTTTGCCAGGAATGTCACGGTATGTTCACATTCATCATTTTGCATGCCTGTTTCATAATCCATGATATACTCCTGGATGATCTGGGAACTGAAGGTAATCCCCCAGGCATTAAAATCCAGTCCTGCCATGCTGTGGAGAAAATTCTTCTCTACGGTGGCATCGGGATAGGCCGGAGATTCGATCTGAAAATAGCGGCCAGAGTAAAATCCGCTTTCACCCCGGAGCACAAGGGGACCCACTGGCAGACTAAAACTGCCGCCTCCCATGGTGACCCGGTGATATTCGGGGCGAACCGTGAGCCCGGTCAATTGCTGCGTGGCAGGGTTAAACTGCTTCGTCATGTGCATGACCGGATCATCATAGAACATGTATCCTCCCATCAGTTCAAGATCAAAACGGGAAGTCATGGCACTGTACCGGAGGAATACTTCACTGTTTTCCAGTCGGGCGGGGACATCCGAAGTGGAATAATCGAAGACGGGCTGTACGGGATAATCCATTCCCGGATTCCAGATGGAGCTTGCATCGGGCATCCGGGTCGGTGTAAATACCGGAACCCATACGGCTTCATAGGTGGAATTTCCGTGATAGGCGTTGATCTTAAAGGCCGTTACACCCATGCGAATTTCATCAAAATCCGGTAGGAGAAATTCCCGCAGGTCTTTGGGAGATACAATATCCGTAATGAAGGCGCCTTCCGCCTTTCCCTGTATGATCTGCTGTTTCCCGATTCTCAGGTCGAAATTGTCGAAGAACAGATCGAGATAGGCTTCCCGGAGACCAATCTCCAGATCCTGGTCAAACGTGTGGTACAGGTAGGGATTGACCAGCAATCCCCCTTTCATGCTTTTCTTTTCAAAATTCAAATCCAGGGTATTCTGTACGATGGAAAAGTCCTGGCTTCCTCCGGTGAGCATCCCGGTGTAATTTCGGGCGTATCCCGAGATGTAGATATTATCCATCCCATAAGCTGTTCCCATCAAAACCAGCAATCCCAAAAGCATGATATTTTTTATTTTTCTGAATAACATGAGTGTTCCTTTATCTTGTTTATCGTCCCAGGGTCATACTGCGCTCAGTAAAGCGATTGTCCGAAATACCCTGATTGATCTGTACATTGTTGAAAGCCATGTTTGTTTTATGATCTTTCTGCACGTTTTTCATCTCTGTTTCCAGGATAGTCCAGAATCCGTCAATGTTATCAAACTTTTTAATGGTAAGGATTTTCAACAAATCGCCGTCTTCATCATAGAATTCCCGACGGAGTCCCAGATAATTATCTTTCATGACCCATGTGACGGTTTTGGAATACATATAATTCTCTTCTTTGGGGATGCTTTCCACAACCCAGCACGCTTTTTCGTCCAGCGTTTCTTCCCGGAGGAGTGTATGGGTATCTTCGTTGGGATGGCGGTCACCCAAATCGTCATAGGTAAAATCCGACCCCATGAAATAATCACTTTTTCCATCACTGGATATCCGCTTGGTCCGTTTCAGGGCCGGTAAATAGATCCATTGGTCATCATCCCGGCCGTCGGCATAGCTCCAATTCATAAAGGATGTTCCCCGTACATCGGCCGGTGCCATGAAGAACATGATTTTCTTGTCCATTTCATCCCCGTATTTGATGTATTGTTTCAGGGTACGGACTCTGCTTTCCCCCTGCTTGTTGGTCAGGGTCATGGTGAGTTCTCCCTGCATATCATCACCGGTAGGATTGTTGTAGACATCCTCCATGATTTGCTTTCCGGTGATTTCAGCGCTCAAAGGCTGAATCATCAGTATCGTGAGCAGAAGGCTCAGGATCAAAGGTGCACTTTTGTGTTTCATGGTATTCTCCTTGTTTGTGTTAAAATGAATAAGCCTGCAATCCAATCTGAAGTGTTTGAATACGGCGGGAAAAAAACATGTTGTAATAGTCCTGCCCATGATAATATCGCAGGAAAAGACTGACATCCTTCAGGATTTTGGGGCGGTATGAAATCACCGCTTCCACATTCAGACGTTCCGTGATATCCCAGAATCCCGTATCGTTCATATCCCCGAACATCCAGCTTGTATTGATCAAGGTCTGGACAATGGGGATATCATCAAAGGTGTGAATCCTTCCGTTGAAAAGAGACCGCAGACGCTTGAACGAGAACTTGTTGATCCGGAAGCTGTTATTCCAACGGAGAAAGCTGTATTGTCCTTCCAGTTCCCGGCTCCGGTCAAGATTCACGTGAACTTCCAAGGATGTTTTAAAATATTCCGTGGTATGAGAGAAGGGAATAATCCGTTCATTAAAGAAGGCGCCGATTTCAAAATAGTTGGTGGAAAAGTCTCCTGACCGTGTATTGATACGACCATCCTCCAGATAAAAAGGTTCTTCCTGTCCGTTCGAATGGTGTGCCAGAGTCAGAAAGAGATATCGCACCGGTTCATCCGGATCCAGATAGCGGGTAAGCTGGTGATAAAAACTCAATTGGGGCATGTAGCTGGGGGTTCGGACGGGAAAGGATTCTGTTGCCTGCATCCGTATCATGATGGCTGGAGACAACGTGGCACCCCAGCGGGAATCCCTGTTTGTCCTGAGCAGAAAGTAGGGCGCCACAAGTCCTTCAAATATCAACGGTTCAAGATTTCCCACTCCCTGACTAAAGGTGATATAACTTTCTTTCTGATTGGCCCGAATAGACCGGAAAAAATTATTTTCCGGCACTGTTTTCGCCAAGGCGTAAGGTGTATTCAGCCCAAGGCCCAGGAAAAGCAGCCATATCAACCATGTGTCAGGGACACGTTTCATCTATGTATTTTCCCTTTTTGTGATGAAAAGATTACGCGTATAGACCAGGATCATCATAATGGTCAGTGTTCCGGTCAGGCTTGAGAACATATTCATGGATACCAATGCGCCCAATGTCCGGTTGGGAGGGAAAACAGAAAAGAGAAGCACAAGAAAGCCTGAAATCACCACGATGGCATTGTACAGAATTGCCTTGCCGGTTTGGTTCATGGTGGCATACAAGGCGGTCTCTTTCGATGGATTGGTAGACAGATTCATGCGATAGTGCTGGAGAAAGTGGATGGCATAATCGATACCCACGCCCATGGCAATACTGGATAAAAGGGCTGTGGTGGTGCTTAGGGCAATATTCAGGATTCCCATAAATCCGAAATTGATCAGGAGGGTAATCAGAATCGGCGTTACACCAATGAGTCCCGCTTTGATGCTGCGGAACATCAACATCAGCAGTCCCAGCACCAGAAAAAGAGATATCACAATGCTTTTGATCTGACCTTCAAGAATCAGGTCCGTAAAAACCAGCGCCTTGTAGCCCGAACCGGCAAAATTCATTTCGACACCCAGTTCCTGAAAATCATCTTCAAAGGACTGTATCACTTCGAGAGCTTCATTGATCGTTTTGGAATCGTCCCCTTTCAACTGAAAGGTTACATTGGCTTTATTGTAGTCGTAATTGGTGACTTTCAGCAGGTTTTCAGGATCTCCGGACATTTCATACAACAAAAGGTACTGGGCTACCATGTTTCGGGTTTCGGGAATGGCATAAAATTCTTCCTGGTCTTCATTCATCACCTTGTTCATCCGCTTCAGATAATCAGACAGGGAAAAAGAATTTCCCACCTTGTCCAGCTTCACCGCTTCTGCCTGAAGGGTATCTATCAGACGCAGGGTCTCCGGCTTTTTAAAGGTATCTGCGTCACGGCTTTCAAGAATCACATTCAGGGTGGATGTCCCGCCAAATTTGCTGTTCACAAAGGTATCTGTCTTGACAATTTCACTGTCCTTTTCAAACTTGTCCAGAAAACTGGAATTGATCCAGACGCGCTGAATCCCGAAAAAGGAAACGGTTACAATTATCAGGACTGCGACATAGACTATTCTTTTCCTTGCCAGCAATCCATCGGTAAAACGGATAAAGGGATTGTGTTCTAAATCTGCTTTTTCTTTCTTTTTCCCGGGATGATATCCCGTGAGAATCACCATCACCGGCAGAAGAATCAGTGCCATGAGAAAAGCTGTAAAAATTCCGAAAGCGGTAAAGATTCCAAAATATTTAATGGGATAAACTTCCGATGTGAGGAGGGAGATAAAACCGATCATGGTGGTAAAGGCCGCCATGGCAAGGGGTTTCCACAAAACGGTCAGAGTATATTTCAGGGATGTGAGTACTTTAGCCTGAGGATGGCGCTCCACATACTGTTTCAGGTGATTGTAAAAATAGATACCATAAGCCACACCGATAGCAATCAGCATCACGGGGATCATGGTGGAGACGGAATAGATGGGAACTCCCAGAACCGCCATGAGTCCAAAGGCCCAGATCGTACTCACAAAAACCGTTAACAGAGTTGCAATCGTTGCCCGGAAGCTGCGAAGCATGAGCAATAAAACAAGTGAGATCACAACCAGAACAATGGGAACCATGCGTTGCATGTCTTTGGGTCCCAGTTTACCCATGGTACCTTCTACAATGGGACGGCCGGCAACATAGATGGTATTATTTTCATCTTCATAAGATTCGGCAAAGGCCAAGATCTCACGATAGAAATCATCGGTGAAATATTCACTCTCCATTCCGGCTACGATGAGGGTTGTTGTTTCATCAAGGGAAACGACCCTCCCATAGATCATATCATTCTCCCGCACGTTCTGCCGGAGTTCATCCAGAGATTCTGCATCTTTGGGGACCCGGGAATAAAAAGCATTCACTTCAAGTCCGTACTCTGTGCCTTCAATATTATCTGCCGTATAGAGTGAGGTGA
>JASGMP010000110.1 GCA_030156395.1 Fidelibacterota bacterium | reverse complement strand
TACTGGCTGAAGCCTATGGTGAGGCTGAATTTGATGCCATTCATGTAGGTTTCAGCGATTTGGCTTATGGTTTTGAGTATTTGCTTGATCTCCAAAAAAAGTATCATCTCCCCTTATTATCCACAAATCTCCTGAATGATGCAGGAGATGGTGTATTCCGCCCCTTTTATCTTTTTACCGTAGATGGATTCCGCCTGGCTGTCTTGGGTGTTACATATCTGACGGATGACCAGGCGTCACGTTTTAAAGCTCTGAATCCTGAAGAAGCCATCCGGAAACAACTGCCAAAACTGCGGAAAGAAGCAGATTTAATCCTTCTGTTGGCAGATATGCCTGTGGAAAAGACGGAGGCATTGGGTGAAGCCATTCCTGAAATTGATTTTATTGTTAATTCCCGGCATAAAGCATGGACCCAGCTTCCCCGGCAGACGGGCGGCAAGGCGGTTTATACGTATCTGGGACCGGACGGCCAGTATCTGGGAATCCTGGATGTGGTATTTAAGTCACCCGGACAGCCAATCCGGGATATGAGCAGTGCATTCCACCGTCTTGATTTTTCTAAAGGCCGATTGGACGAGTACCGTAAAAGAGCAGGGGATACGCCTGTAGAAACCTATTTCCAGGACAATCCGGGACTTCTACGCACGATTCGGGTCTATGAAAAAGAGGTGGAACGGCAACAAAGCATTCTGGATACAACCCAAAATTATTTCTTATGGTCTATGCGTCACCTGGATGGTGATGTTTACAGTCCTCCGAAATGGGAAAAAGCTGTCAATGAAGTGCTCATGCAAACAGCAGACGAAAAGAAATAAGGGTGATTCTTTCATACCATTGTTAAATAGTGTATATTTACATGTTATTTGAAAAGCGGGTGGAATGGTGAGATGGCATGTTTTAATGTGAAAGGTAAATTTTTATGAGTGATCAAACACCTGTTATCGAACTTCAGGATATAAATGTGAAGCGCGGTATTCAGAAACTTGAAATATACTCCATGAAAATCTATCCCGGTGTTTGTTATCATATTTTCGGTCCGAACGGATCAGGGAAATCATTATTGATGGACATTTTGGCACACAGACAGTCTGTGGATGCCGGGAATATCCTCTATGAAAGTAAATCTCTGAAGAGACGGGAATATTCCAAGGCTGTTGTCCAAAAACAAATCGCCTATTTTCAACAAAAACCAACAGGATGGATACGTGGAACAGTGCTTTCCTATCTGGAAAAGACACTGAAAGAACGAAAAATCTCAGCAGGAATCGCCTATCAGCAGGCAATGGCTCAACTGGATGAATTCGATTTGAAAGAATTCGCCAATGTGAAACGAAAGCAATTGTCACCTGGTGTCTTTCATAAGGTCGAACTGATACGATGCTTATTGCAAAGCAGTGACCTTCTAATACTCGATGAACCTTACAGCATTCCTGATGAAAATTTTATTAAAAAATTTAACAGTCGTTTGCGAAATGTTATCCGTAACGAAAAAAAAGCCGTCGTGATTGCATCGGCCCAAAGCCTGACACGATTCAGGCTGGTGGATATCATTCTAAATTTGAATCACGGTCGGATTGTACGGGTTGAAAAGACCCGGAGACCCCCAAGAGTAGATAACCGGAACAAAAACCAGCGTTATCAGAACCATAAATAATTATTAAACATCATTCCACCCGCCCTTTTATATGATGAAAAAAATACCTGTCAATAAATACTCACACTATGGCAAATTTACCAAACGTCAGAAAATGACGGAGACACTCCGTTATTACGGAATTCGGGATCCACGTATTCTTTCTGCATTCCTTGCCATACCCCGGCATCGCTTTGTGCCTGCCGATCAGGAAGATCAGGCCTATGCCGATACCCCTCTGCATATCGGTTTTGGACAGACGATCTCACAACCCTATGTGATTGCTTTTATGCTTGAAGCCCTGGATCTTAAACCCCACCATCATATCCTTGAAGTGGGATCCGGGTGCGGCTATGTGACGGCTTTGCTCTCTATGCTGGTAAAGAAAGTGACAGGTATCGAACTGGAAAAATCACTGGTATCCCGAAGCCGTTCCATCCTGAAAGAACTGGATATCAAAAATGTGAAAATAGTCCATGGGGACGGCTACCGGGGCTATGAACCCAATGCGCCATACGATGGAATACTCGTTTCTGCAGCACCTGATGAGGTTCCGGAGGAGCTCTTTCAGCAATTGAAAGAAGGTGGAACTCTTGTTATCCCCGTTGGGAAATATGCCCAAATGCTGAAAAAAATTCAAAAAAAAGAAGGGAAGATAATTGAAACAGACCTCCTGGATGTCCGGTTTGTTCCCTTGAGAAAATCCTCAATATATTGAAATAAATATAACCTTTTCACATGGACTGATTTGTTGTAAATTTCACGTTCGTAAAGGAGGGTATATCCGGAAAAACATGCTTATGAAATGCTTATTCATGTGTCTTCTGTTTCCAGTGATTCTGATAGGTCAGGAGGAAGGAATCCCCGTGGATTCTTATAAAAATCCGCGGACGGCTGTCTTGTGTTCCGCTCTTTTCCCTGGTGCTGGCCAGATTTATAACGGGAAGTGGCTGAAAGCCGGAATTTTTTCCGGATTTGAAGTGTATACGTTGTACAAGGCACATATCTTTCATGAGGATTATCAACAAGATCCTACAAATAAAAATGCTCAGATCAACCGGAACAAACACCTGTGGTATGCGGCTGGCGTGTATGTCTATGCCATGCTGGATGCGTATGTAGATGCCCACCTCAGCAGTTTTCCCGAAGGGAACCTGGTTTTTAACCCTGTGGATAGAAGCTTTCAATTTGCCTTAATTCTGGAGTTTTAACATGGCTGAAACACGAGAACATTGGGGAAGTCGTTTCGGTTTTATTCTGGCGGCTGCCGGAAGTGCCATCGGCCTTGGGAATATCTGGAAATTTCCCTATATGGCCGGGAAAAACGGCGGAGCCGCCTTTATCCTGATTTATCTGATCAGTGTCTTTTTTATCGGGTTATCCCTGGTGATTGCAGAAATCCTGATTGGACGTAAATCCCAACGGAATCCTGTCGGAGCATACCGGAAACTCTCGAAAGGACACCGAGGCTGGACCTTGGTAGGATACTTGGGTGTTCTTGCAGGTTTTATCATTTTATCCTATTACAATGTGGTGGCCGGATGGTCGGTCGGATATTTTATCGAAGGATTAGAGGGAAGTGTTCTTTCATTTACTTCATCCGAAGAAGCGGCGGACTTTTTCAATCATCAGATTATGAATCCCGTTTGGATTATCGGTTATCAGGCTATTTTTTCCCTCTTAGTGCTGGCAGTTGTTTATTTTGGTGTGGCCGGTGGCATTGAGAAAATTTCCAGGATACTCATGCCCCTCTTTCTGGGAATATTATTGATTCTTGTGGGATGGGGAATCTCACTGGAAGGATCCCGGGAAGGACTCTCATTCCTGTTGAAACCGAACTGGAATAGTGTCAATGGAAGGACTGTCCTGGAAGCCTTGGGACAGGCATTTTTTTCTCTAAGCTTGGGTATGGGTGCTTTGCTCACGTATGGAAGCTACCTGAACAAAGATGACAATATTTTAAGCAGCTCCATCATGATCGTCTTTTTGGATACCCTGATCGCTCTTCTGGCCGGTATGGCTATTTTTACTTCTGTCTTCGCGATGGGATTTAGTCCCGATGCCGGTCCTGGTCTCGTTTTTTGTGTGTTGCCGGCTGTTTTTAGTAAAATGCCGGGAGGTTATGCCTTTGGACTCCTGTTTTTTCTGCTCCTATCCATTGCCGCCCTTACCTCGGCCATATCCCTTCTGGAAGTCATTACATCCTATTTTGTGGATGAAAAAAAATGGACACGCCACAAGGTTGTCCTGAGGACCGGGGTGGTTGTTTTCCTGGTGGGGATTCCGTCTGCTCTCTCGTTCGGCCCCATGAGCCATGTCACTGTTTTTAAACGCTCTTTTTTTGATTTTCTCGATTTTTTTTCTTCCAATTTTCTTTTACCCCTGGGGGGATTACTTATGGCCCTTTTTGTGGGCTGGTATGTCAAGAAAACATCCATCCTGGAGGAATTTCGTAAAGGCGCCAACGGATGGGTGGATATACATGTTTTTTATCCGGTAAAACAGTTCCGGCACATAGCAGAATCTTTGACCATCGGGAATGTGTGGTTCTTCATTGTCAAATATCTGGCACCGGTTGTGATTCTCCTCGTTTTCCTTAATTCAATCGGAATTCTGTCATGAAAAAAAGATACATGATTCTTTTGCTGCTTTTGATGGTAAGCATGCTGCCGGCTGAAGAGAATTCCGAAACGAAAATACAGTGGGAAAAACCTAAGGACGCCTGGACCGGTTTTGACAAATGGCAGCATTTTTCTTTCAGCCTGCTGATGACGGCTCAATCCGGCTATATTTTATCTCATGAACAAGGTGTTTTTCAGGCACCGGACCGGCAGAGCCGGATGATTTCGGCAGGTATAAGTTTTTCTTTCGGTATATTTAAAGAATGCCTGGATATGAAACGAAAACCCTCGGGTTTTTTTAGCTGGAAAGATTTGGTGATGGATTTGGGGGGTACATTGGTTGGTATGTGGATACTGAGTACTATCGATGATGTATGACGTAAGGCACATGTATCTGAAAAGAGTCCCGGTGCTCCTGTATCACCATGTGAATCCTCATGGGTTCAATACCGTTTCTCCTCGTCTGTTCGAAAAACATATTCGTTTTCTGAAACAAACCGGATATACCGGAATTACCTTCCGGCAGATTCTGAAAGGGGAGTTACTCCCTGAAAAGCCAGTGGTCATTACCTTTGATGACGGGTATGATGCGGTGTTTTATCATGCGCTTCCCATTCTGGAAAAGTATGGATTCAGGGGGGTTGTATTCATGTTAACGGGATATATTGGTAAAAAAAACACCTGGGACCTTTCGCTGGAACCTTCAGATATTCGCCATTTAAACCGGGAAGAATTGGTGGAATTATCCCGCAGGGAATGGGAAATTGCAGCTCATTCCATGAGTCATCGCGTGTTGACGGAAATTCAAGAGCTAAAAGCCCGGTATGAAATTGAAAAATCCGGCAGGATTCTTGAGGATTTGTTACAGGTACCCACACTTGGTTTTGCATATCCTTTCGGTCGATATAACGAATCCATCAAGGCTATGGTGAAAGAGAGCGGGTACCACTATGCCTGTGGAGCCTTGAAGCGGCATCAACTGCCGGCATCTGTATATGAGCTGGTTCGAATACCCGTCTACCGCACTGACGGAACTCATTCCATCGGGAAAAAACTGGCTTATCCGGAAATCCCCTATGGAGAGTTCTGTAAACTGAAAGCTATCAGCAGCCTTTCCCATCTGACACCGCTCTATCAGAAGATGAGGAGTAAATGACTACAGACTTTTGTCCGGGGTGCAAGGGCGGTCTTGAACCTCGTTCCTCGCCACTCAATTTTCGTTACGTGTAAACCCAACACATGAGGAATACATACCATGATACATATTGATCATGATCTGTGTGATTTGTGCGGGACCTGCGTCGGTGTGTGTCCCGTCGATTGTATATCCATGTCTGACACGACACTGGATATTGATAATGACATATGCATTCAGTGTAATTTTTGCATTCAGGTGTGTCCGATGGAAGCCTTGAAGGAGGAAACCGATGATTAAGCGCAATTGGGATGTCATCGTCGTGGGTGGCGGACCAGCGGG
>JASGMP010000109.1 GCA_030156395.1 Fidelibacterota bacterium | reverse complement strand
CGGGTTTTATAGATAAACCAACCGAGTCCGCCAACTACCCCGGAGGCGCCGAATACCATTTCGGCAGATACCAGGGCACGCCAGCTCCGAGCCCAGGCGATTTTCAGTCCGGATAAGATGTAGGGAAAAGCATTGGGAATCATCACAGCCCATATCAGGCGGAATTCACTCATGCCGATGTTCCTTCCCAGTTCCAGTTGGATTTTCGGTATCGCCCGGAATCCAGCCAGGGAATTCACAATAAGGGGCCAAAGAATGGAATGAATGATGATGATAATAATAGCCTTAGTGCCAAGTCCCACCAGCAGCATAACGACAGGCAGCAGAGCGATACCCGGTAACGGATGCATAATGGATACAATGACATCCATGATCCGGGCAAAGGTTTTACTGATCATGCAGAAGGCTGTGAGGAAAAACGCCAGAATGATGCCCAGACCGATACCGCTGAAAATCAGATAGAGGGAAAATTTAATGTGCTGAAGCAATTCACCGGCCGTCAGATTTTCCCATAGGGATTCCAGAACCCGGGAGAGGGGCGGAAAGAGTTTGTCCCGTCCTGTCCACACCGGGAGGTATTCCCAGAGAAAAAATAAAATCAAAATAAACAAGACTTTCGTAATTACAGTAACGCGACGTTCCCGTATTTCCGATTCCAGCATGTGTACAAACTCCGTTTTTAATCTGCCCTGGCCGGATCCAACGTTTCCCACAGCAGGTCTTTTACATTCTCCGTATTGCGATCCACATATCCCGCTTCATTCATAAAATCCAGAAACGTCAGCAAACCATGGGGATTTGTACTGAAACGGACTCCTTCCCAGGTGGTGTATTTCATGTATGTTTCCCGGTCCAAATTTAATACCGGTGCCACATATTCGGCAGTCTTTTCAGGATTTTCATTCAACATATTGATGGCTTCTTCCAGCGCCTTGTATACAGCGTTGAACAGCTCGGGATTTCTTTTTTTCAATTGACCGGTGGCAGCCGTCACCAAAAAGGTGAAATCACTGCCAAAAGCATCCCGGGCATCCACCACCTGATGGATATTTTCCTGTTCCAGCTCCTTGAAAATATAGGGTGGTGATGTAAAATGTCCGTCAATTTCCACCTGGTTGATCAAGGCATTGACACCGTCGGGATGGGCCATGGCGATAATATTCTGATCCAGAGCTTTGGGATTTCCCAGTTCCTTTGCCGCAGCCATGGAAAGAAGAATGTGCTGAATGGATCCTGGCGACGGCAATGCAATTTTCATCCCCGGTTTGATATCTTTTAAAGTTTTAACATTTTCATGATATGTTTGAAGTCCTAAAGGCATCTCACACAAAGCGGAAATGATTTTGTAGTCATAGCCTTTGGCCCAGGCAATCAGATAAGGAGGAACACCCATACTGCCCACATCAATGTTGCCGCCGGCCATCCCTTCCCGGATTGCCCCTCCGGACCCCAGACGCACCCACTCAACCTGTGCATCGGGATAATATTTTTCAATCAGATTCAGTTCCTGCATTAAAATGATGGGCGCATACCCCAATCCAAACTGCTGGGCAACGACGACCCGGTTTTTATCGACACTTTTGCTGCAGGAAATCAAAGATAAACCCAGCAAGAGTATCAGTAACAATAATGCTGTTTTTTTCATCCTGTTACCCCCTTATTTAAAGGTATATTCAATGAAACATTCCATTTTGTTCCGGACATATTTCGTGTCATTCGGATTTCCTTTCCACTGCCGGCGCCAGGTGGGACGGATCTTCACCGATCCGGCATCCGAATTGTGTACTGTGATTTTATACTCCAACCAACTATAAAGGTGATTCGTCGTGTTGTCTCCACTGTCAGTCACCTGGCTGTAATCCAAAAATCCCCGAAAGATACCAGGACCAACTTTTCCCTTTATGCCGATGCGACCAATCCATCCATCATAAAATTCTTCAACAGTTAAGGCAGCTTCACCCCAAATAGAATATTCGGAAACCTTGCCAGATACAACTGCTCCGGCCGTCAGTGGATTGTAATTGCTTTTTTGGGTGCTCCATAAAACATGGGGGACAATCTCCAAGGAACCCAAATTCAGGGTATAATCAGCCCCAAAGGTCATCCCGTCCCGGTTGGTGATGGTTGAATCTCCATCCAGGTAGACCTCCAGGTTGGTCCGGTTTTCATCCATGGAAAAATAAGCCCTGGCCTGTCCACCCCCCAGTTTTTTATTCACCCTGAAACCGGTGTAGGCATTGTTGTTGAAAATCAGAAACGGAATATCCACCACCCGTGTAGGATAGTAATGAATATCCCAGATGGTGTTTCCACTTTGGGGAATCCGACCCAGTTCAAATCCCAAATCCCCCTTTTTCCCAACATTAAGCTGGGTGAAATCGACTGAAGGCGATTGGGCGGATCCATCCGACGCTACAGAAGGAAGTCCCGAGCCATCTCCCATTTTGGTCCAGAATGCCAGTGAATTGTGGGATAACTGAAGATTTACAAAATAGCCGTTCTTTAAATCAGCATCAACATTCAGCCGTGTTCTGAACTGCAAATAGCCATCACCGGTCCGGCTTGTGATTTTCCCGTCCGCATCTTTATACGTGATCAAATCAAAACGGGGCCGCATCCAGGTATCACCGCTCAGACTGATTTCAGCACGGGTATAACCTGCCAGCATGATCCCGGCAAGTAAACACAGTAGCATTTTTTTCATGAATCGTCTCCTCCAACTTCAATTTGAATGAGTATAGAGAGAATTAAAGGGGGATAAAATTCCAATTATTTAATGAGCAGGGGACAGATTATTTAATTTTTCGATAAGTGTATGGATGATATCCCCATAGCGGGAGGATTCACCGGCTAAAAGCAGAATATTCCGGTGGATCTGATAGGTGTCTGAAATCACGATATGAGGATACCTGTCCTGTATCTCTTTCAGATAGGTTTCATTGATAAAGAGTCCCAGAGGCTCATGATTTATAAGGGCCAGGCGATCTGCGGTGGTTCCCATTTCGGCGACAATGTTCACTTGATCAAACTGTTCCAGATAGTTCAGAACGACAGCATGAATACCGGAATCCTTCTGATCGATCACCAGGGGAATTTTACGGATATCATGACTCAGGGATTGGTGGTAAACCAGAACGATCCGCTCATCTTTCAGGGGGATGACATCTATATGCCTGGGGAGCTCCATATTCACCCCCCCGACAATCGCCACATCCGCCTGATGATCGATGATATTCCGAATGGCTTCATCAGACCGGCACGTATAAATACGGGGGAAAAACCCTTTTTCATGAAGCAGCTTATAAATTGGTTCAAGGTAGAGATAGGTGGCCACCGTGCTCAGATTCACGGTAAAATCATTCATGCTTTCCAACCGGGTTACCAGTTCGTCATGATCCCTGAGTATCCGTTCACAATATTCATAAAATACCTTACCCTGAGGTGTAAAGTGATATTCACCATCGTAAGCATACAGGGTGATATTCAGTTCCTGCTGGAGTTTATTCAGGCGATAACTGATGGTTGGCTGGGATAAATACAAAAAACGGGATACTGCAGAAATATTGCGCTGTATATAAAGCTGCTTAAAAATTTTCAGATCCAGCAGATCCATCATGCGCTCCCGGGTCTTACAGACTCATTCCATGTCATCTGAATCATAAAACACCTGATCATAATACCGGACACTTTGACGTGTTGTTCGAAAATTCTTCTGCATCCCGACAAGATCTTTATGAGATATGAGTCCAAGTTCGTGTTTAACCGCCGCCCAGGGGATATTAAAATTTTCCTGGTGGACAAAGGTAGAAACCCGTGGATTGATTTCCATAAGCTTACCGCCTTTGAATTGAATATTGATAAAATAGTCATATTGAAGTCGTCGGACAATATCCCGGGCATAATCCATATATTCCGGAGCATCCTGATTCCTGAAAAACATGGCCAGGCCGGCTTTCATAGCCTCACGAGTTTTAGTAAATCCCAACAAAACCTCCCCGTTCCGGCAATAACAATCCACGGTTATCTCGGTCCCCTCCAGAAATTCTGATACCAGGAGGTCCGGAAACCTTGGAGTTTGCCCCAGGATTTCTTCACACTCTTCAAGGGTAAAAGTGGTATCTTCAATCCGTTTTTGCAACAGCATATTCAAGCGGTCGGTTCCGGCTTCCAGAATGCGGAAACCCCGGGATCCCTTGCTCACGGCCGGTTTAAAACAGACACGTTTATGGGGATAGCCCAGATCCAGGACCGCTTTTCTAAAAGCTTCCACCGTGTTCACGGTCCGTGTTTCCGGCAGGGGAACCGGACTTTCTTCAAAAAAAGCACTCATGGCAGATTTGCTGTCACAGGGAACCGCCGATTCGGTTTTGGGGATCATGATGGGAAAACCTGCCTGACGGAAATTGTCCCGGAGGGGACTCAGGGGCATCACATCCGAGGAGCTTTGGGGCAGGATCAGATCCACTTTTTCTTTCCGGGCGATGTGAAGAATTGTATCGGGATAGGCAGGATCTTTCCCGGCGGGGACAGGGTAAAAAACATCGCTGAAAAAGCGTCCGGCGGCTAGGGGATTCATATCCGTCCCGATGATTTCAACCGGCCGTTCTCCGTGTTCCTTTAGGGCCCGGATCATGGTCACCCCCCCGGGACACCCGACTGTTGTGAGCAAAATACGGATAGGTTTCATGGTTTTCCTGTCAGATGATGTACCGGATAACTTCAAAACATTCGGCATAGTCGCATCCGATTTGCACACCCCGTGTAGTGGCAAGGCTCATAATGAATTCTTTTGAGGCATACTTGCGCATTTTCTGGGAATTGTAGGCATCCAAAGCATATATTTTTTTATCAATGTGCCGTTTTTCCAGACGGATGAAAGAGCGTGTCTCAAAGTTGATATGATTCCACGGAATTTCATAAGCCAGAATAGTCGTTTGTTTGAAAGCCCGCTGCCCTTCCATGGCCACTGTGTTGTGATCCTGGTGCAAATCGTGTGGGGATGGCATAAAGACAAGATCCGGGTCTAAATCCTGTTTTAAGCGAACCATTTCTTCCAGTAAATCCTGGCGGACATAGTTGAGTTTTCGAACGGTAAACCCATAAATCAGAAGATTTTCGGGTTTGATACCCAGGCGTTTCGTGGCTTCTTTCACTTCAATTTCCAGAATATTTTCCGGCATACCCGGGGGCACCGATTCCTTGGCGGTTGAAAAAGCGGCATAATACACATCCGCCCCGTCTTCCAAAAATTTCGCGATACTCCCCCCACATCCAAATTCACCGTCGTCTGTATGGGGAGCCAGGATCAATATGCGTTTTGCTGTTTTCATGATTTCCCTCAATTCATGTAGGATTCCAAATCAAAATGACGCTCTGCAAAAGCATCACTTTCGATAAACATCTTTTGCCACACCGCCAGGCCCATGATCACCCACAGAAAATTATAATGCCAACGGAGGCGGGGATGGGGCGGCGCATCCAGTATTTTGCGAATGTATTCGTAATTAAACAAGCCCTGCTTTTCCACAAAGTCACGGGTTAAAACCTTTTCACAGACATCCTTCAGGTCTTTTTTGAACTGGAGATAGGGGTTGACGGTAAACCCCCATTTCTTCTTTTGGGTGATTTTTTCCGGCAAATAGGGCTCCATGGCTTTCCGAAACAGGTCTTTGGTCCGGTTTCCCTTCATTTTCAATCCGGTGGGAACAGAAAAACCAAACTGCACAAGATCAAGATCCAAAAAG
>JASGMP010000108.1 GCA_030156395.1 Fidelibacterota bacterium | reverse complement strand
CTGTCCAGCCGGACCCACACATCTTCACTTTCGTAGAGAGTCTCACCAATCCGGATTACAACAGTATCTTCCAGGATGAAGTCATCATAATCCGGAGATGTGGGGTCGTCATCGCAGGACATCAAACAAAAAACAACGAAACACAAAATCATCAGCCACCGATTCATGATATATTTCCTGACATGTATCATTTCTTTATACTCTTGTTCTTTTTAATTGTAAGGCGGATTTGGTTAAAAATCAAGAGAATGTGTATACTTCTTTTTAGTTCACTCATCATCATGCATTACGAGAAAAAACCAGTCGAAATGACAATCACAGATAATATCCCAGAATCATTTTACCTGTTATTTGTTTACGCCATTCCCCGGCCTGCATGGTACTTGTGACGATTGTACAATCTACATCAAAATGATCAAAACGCAGGTTAATTCCCCCTAAAAGATACTGACCATAATAATTATAATTTAATTCTGTATTGTTTTTATAGAGATAGGGGGTGGATAAGAATCCCAGGGAACAGGTGATTCGCTCTCCAACATCACCGGATATTCCAAAACTAATATCATAAGAATCGGATAAGAAATACAGATCATCTTTATTGGAACGATATACTTTTGCAATTTCTGTTGATAATGAGATATTTTGATTCAAAGAACAGGTAAGCCCTAAAATCATCTTATCCGGTATTTTTTCACGGATTTCTCCAACCAGTTCGTCAATAATATACTCGTCATCAAAGAAGGAATTCTTTTCATAGAATAACCCAATCTGGATTCTTCCCGCCCTGTCATACAGAATGCCTGCTTTCCAGCTAATGTTGTCAGTTCTGTTTTCTTCTTCTGAAAGTATTGTTTCATCATCTAAATACATCGTATGATTAATATACAAAGTATTGTAATTGCCTTGAAATCCGACGCTGATTGTGTTTTTGCGAGAGGCAAAAGGTTTGATGGCATACGAAAGGTTTCCGGCATAGGAAAAAACCCGGACATTTTTTATCCATTGTATAAACTCGCCAGTCCCTTCCGGATGATCTGTTGTAATGATTTCCATCTTTGCATAATCAAGTTGTGAGTTATATCGCTGACTGAAACCCAAACCAAACCGGACGTTGTTAAATGGCATGACCAATCCTACCGATTGAGGATATGCATTGTGAATTCTTCCATGTTCAATATTTGCCCACCAGTTTGGCATCTTATAATAATCCCACTGATAGGAGAATCCCGCAGATAAGGATTCAAACGCATATAATGCTGCCGGATTCATACTATTCATATTTGCCGGATGATTGATTCCTGAACTCTGAAAGCCTTTGCTGCTGATCGATTCAAGAACAAAGCCCTGGGGTATGTTTAAGCCGAAAACTTTAGTCGAAAGGCTTTGGGCAGACAAAGATACTGCGAATAGCGAAAGGATGAATAATAATACAGACTTTCTCATATTATGACATCTCTATATTTATTATCTCTACACACAAAATAATTAATCAATTTATCTCTTTTTAGCAAGGATTATATTCACTGGAAATCCATTCCAACTATCCCCCACCCATCCGATTCCTGCCGATTGTGTGATACCGTTATCAACAAAGTAATTTTCAATTACTACAAATTAAGTAAGTTTTTTCTTGACATGAATTATCGAACTCCTTATTATTTACTAAAGATGTAGTAATTGGAGATATCATGCCAAATTCTCAAACCATGACACCCCTTGAGTGGGAAATTATGAAGTTGTTCTGGAAACACGGGAAAACCAGTATCCGGAAAATTGCCGATAAGCTTCCCGAATCCTATCAAAGGGCTTATACAACAATTCAGACATATGTTGAACGGTTGGTCGATAAGGGGCTTCTTCAAAAAGAGAAAAAAGGAAAAATCAACCTGTATGAACCGGTAATCAGAGAACAGACTGCCCTTCATCACGAAACGGAAAGCTTTGTGAAACGGGCTTTTAACGGATCGTTCAGCAGATTATCCGGATATCTGATTAAATCCGGAAAATTGTCTGAAGATGAAATTGAAGAACTGCAATTAATGATCGATCATTACAGGGAGAAAAAGTCATGATAACTGTCCACTGGATCTCCATTCCGACCCTTATCCTCCAGACAGGTGTTTTATGTCTGGTTCTGTGGCTCCTGTCAGCATGGAAAAATATATCCCCCAGGCTTATGTATATCCTGTGGTATCTGATCATTCTCCGTCATGTTTTCCCGTTCACACTGCATATTCAAAACGACAGACTACCGAATATACCATTCACCCTTGCACCCATGATTACTGATATGACAGTTCAACCGGCTATCAGTTCCTCTTTCAGCATTGCAACACTATTTCAATATTTTTGGATTATCGGCTTTATGATTTTGTTCAGTTTGATGATTCTGAATGAATATTTATTCCGCAAACAACTGAAAACCACTCCTGCTCCGGACCAATTGCTTTTAAAACTTCCCTCCTTTTCCCGCAGGGCAAAAATACAGATTAGTTCATATACCGATTCACCCCTGTCCTATGGAATAATCAATCCCGCGATAATCCTTCCCCGGTCAGCCCTGGATCTTCCGGTATCAGAAATACAATCGATCATTGCCCATGAATATGAACATATCCGCAGACACGATGTATTTCATACCATGGTCCAACATGTTCTGTGCGTTCTTTGGTTTTTCAATCCTTTCATCTGGATAGCAAAACGCTATTGTGAGTATTACCGTGAAATCCTTTGTGATATTCATTCACTGAACCTGACCGATATCACTCCGCCGGATTATTCCGGTTTATTGCTGAGAATCATTGGCAACAGCAGGAGCATGCGGGTTTTAAACGGGATGGCACTTACACGGATTGACGGCAATATATACAATCTTAAAAAAAGGATTGTATACCTGAATACAACCTATAAAAAAGGAGTGACTATGATGTTTAAAATGAAACATAAGATCTTATTGACTTTATTCGTGATTGCCATAGTCCTGACAGCCTGTAATTTTGGAACTGACGAAAAATCAGATGCAGAAAATAATGTTGTAAGAATTGAACATGACCCTGATGAAGAGGTTCAATTTATTCCCTATGACACACCGCCCTCACCCATTGGAGGGACAGACGCCATCTTAAAAAACATAATCTATCCTGAAAAAGCAAAATTAGCAGAACTTGAGGGGACAGTAATCATTCAGGCTTTTGTCAATGAAAAGGGTGAAGTGACAAAATGTAAAATCATGAAAAGTATCCCGAACTCCGGATTGGATGAAGCAGCGATTGACGCAGTGAAAAAAACAAAATTCACACCCGCAAAACAGCATAATAAGGATATCGGTGTCTGGATCGCCTTACCGGTTGTCTTTCGTTTGAATTATTGAATAAAAGCGTCTGTATTAGATCTGATTCCGCTTTGACCGTAAAGTATTCCAGGTCACCCAGTGCATCGGGGTGCTGGTGGATCCATTCAAGTAAAGCATTTTCATCGTGAACCAGTGCATCGTCGGGGAATTCACAATAGCGTATTTCCGTCCAGTGAAATGTCACGTGTTTCATGATTATATCTCCTTTTGCTGTTTAAATCGTGTCTTAAAGAAAGGTCCGGAGCCTATGTTAATCAGATCGGTATAACCAGATAAGATGATTTATGATGCATCTGCGAATAGGAATCAACGTAAATAAATCAAATACATATACAGGTGGTTATTTTAACAACATCACTTTATGTACTTGTGAATGCCCATCAAAATCACTCCGGATAAAATATATTCCAGATGAAAGATCATTGACATCCGTCGTTATGTAATGCGTTCCTTCACCAAATTCCCGATTTATGACGGTCATCATGTGCTTTCCCGTGATACTGTAGAGTTCGATAGAGACGGTCATAGATTCGGTAAGAGAAAAGGGGATGGTGAGTGTTGCATTGAATGGATTGGGATAGACCGGATCCAAAGCGTAACCATCAACTACAATCGCGCCCTCGGGCTCAACCTTAACCTCAACCTTCTCCAGGATGGTTTCAGTGCCGGAATAATCTACATCCGCAAGAGTATAAACGTATGTTTTACCCAATTCCACACTGGTATCCACATAACGGTATTGGGTCGTTTCCGTCGTACTCCCCTGCCCTTTCAGGGCATCATGGGTGGCGAAACTGGCGATGATTTCCGGACGGGTTTCAAACCCGTCCCTCTCGTTTCTCGTTCCTCGTTCCTCGCGACTCAAAATAAATCCCTGATTTTCAATCTCCGAACTTGTTTTCCACTCCAGCACCACCTTTCCTTTCACTGCTTTTCCGGTGAAGGATGACAGGGTCACGGGGAGAGAGGCATCATCAAGTGAATATTGCCAGTCATGATAGGGATATCCATCATTACGTGTATTTCCAATATTCCAGATATCATCGGTGCCGTTCATGATTTCACCCTTGAAATCCCAACCAGCATTGAGGTAGATGTTATCGGTTGTGGTGGCATTGGTCATTTCGGCTGTGGTTTTCGCGGTTGCACCTGTGGCAGAAGATTGATTGGACACATCGCTGTCGAAGAAGTTATCTGTAAAGGTACCGCTTCCATCACCGATAAACCCAACATTTGCCGTAAGTCCATCTCCACCACCCCAGGCGTTGTCCTCCGAACTAAAGACACTACCGGTGCTATAAGAATATTCAACCACTCCACCGTCACTGTAACCACAGAACGCACCAAACCTGCCGTTGGTGCCCTCGCGTCGAGTTACATCGCCCCGGCTGTAACAATTCCGGATGACGGATGTGTAACCCAACTGACCAATAAACCCACCTACCCCTTCATAGAAAACACCTGACACGGCACCCACGGCATAGGAATTGGTGATTTCATTACTAGAGCCTTGGCTATAACCAACCAAACCACCGACTTTGTTATAACCCGTAACCACTCCAGAAGCATAACAATCTGTGATGGTACCATTATTATTCCTGCCTACAAGTCCGCCGATTTCCTTTCCATACTCACCACCGGAAACTCTTCCGGTTCCTGTGACGTCACCGGTGGCATAGCAACCGGTGATGGTGGTTCCCCGATTTTCTCCAACCAGGCCACCTGCATAATTACCATCGTAGCTGGCGTCCACATCCGCGCTGGAATGCGAGTCTGTAATAATACTGGTGCCATAATTAAATCCTACCAGCCCGCCAATGGTGGATTCACCAAAGACGGCTCCGGTGACATAGCAATTGCTTACGCTTGTTCTTGTGCTACCTGCACCGGTCATCCCGATGAGGCCACCAACAGAACTACCCCCGTAGTAGTAGCTTCTAACATAGACATTCAGGAGTCCCAGGTTTTCCAAAACCGCATTCCCACAATAACCAAACAAACCTTGTCCATCACTAGTTGCATTGATATACAGATAATTAATCGTGTGGTTGCCGCCGTCGTAATTACCAGTAAAATTCGTACTGGAATTCCCAATTGCTGAGAAGCCTGAGACATCATCACCTCCGGTTGTATGTTCCAGCGTACCGTCGCCATCCCAGTCAACCTGTGTTTCATCACTGTCGAAGGTGATGTCGTTCATCTGATAAAAATAGGCATCCCAGTCACCGGATGTTTGGGACAATTCAATGAGATCAGTTGTATTGGAAATTTGATAGGGTGAAGTTTCTGATCCGTCACCGCCACTGTAAGATCCTGCAAAAGATACTGTACAGTATAAAATCAAACTACTAATTATTGAGATCATACTTTTCAAGATACATTCCCTCTTATTATATTCTGATTATACAACAGGTTTCTATTTACACTATTATTTTATACAGAAAATTGATTGAATTCTAAATTGGAGTACATATCGAAATATCAAATATCTTTTGTAAGATAAAGAATTTTAATACGAATGTCAAAGCATTATGGATTGATGCTGCGCTTAATTGCACTGGATAAAAGAATAACTGCCAATGTATTTATCCGTAAACCGGCCCATCATCGGGGAATTCTCAATACCAGATTTCCATCCAGTAAAGTATCACGCGTTTCCCTTGTTCTTGTTCTGTTTAATAGGATGTTAAAGAAAGGTCCGGACCTTCTACATTGGTTATATCATCCCCTCAATCATATCCTCCAGATAATCCGGCTCCAGGCCGAAATAGTCCATGCAGATATCATAAGCGGATGAGATGTCTCCGTGAAGCAGTCTCTC
>JASGMP010000002.1 GCA_030156395.1 Fidelibacterota bacterium | reverse complement strand
TTTCAAAAGAATGGTGAATCCGATAAAAAAGAACAGCCCCACACCAAGGACGATAAGAAGTAAGACGATATATTGAGGAATCCGAAACGATTCAGGTGAGTTCAGCCATGTGTGAAGGGATGTGTAATACACGGAACGGGTTGAGTTTTTCATGCGGGAAATGTGCCGGTCTATAACAGGAATAAGGGGATTATCCGGTGTTTTTGGAAAGGCAAAATAGACATGGGAAGGTCTGAAAACAATGGGAGTTGGAATGATGTCGTCATGGGGACTCAGGGTGAAATAAAAAAAACGGGTGGCTACTATAAGGTCCACTTCACCGGCTTTCAGGGCTTTGATGGAGGATGGATAATCCGGATAGGAATAAACGGTAAAATCAAGATGAAACCAGGGCTGGAGTTGCTCTTTTAAATAGTTTTCCTGAATGGATCCTTTTAAAACAGCAATCTTTTTGTTGTTTAAATCATGGATAGCATTCAGGGATGTTGTCCGGGTGGTAAAAACCTGCAACCAGGATTCTATGACCGGTACATGGTTGAATGTGAAAAAATTTTCCCTTTCCTCCAGGTAAGAAACATCCAGTACGATATCCAGTTTCCCCTGTTTGAGAAGGACTAAATTTGAATCCCAGGTATTAAAGATATATTCCACCTCCCAATGTTCACGCCTGGCAATATCATTCATGATATCTATAAAAATTCCCTGAGGATTTTTTGATTCATCCAGAAAAACCTTGGGTGGATTTTGATAGATACCCACACGAATTTCCCGTCCGGATAATGTATCCGTAAAAAAGCAAAAAAGTGTTAATAACAACAACACCAAGATTTGGTTCATAAAGCGGGATAGGTGAAAAGAAAGCAGAAATCGTTTTCTTGCCATAACAGACTCCGCTTCGTGACTGAACATATATTATCAATGTATAGGAAAAAGCTTTATGATTCCTGCGCTTTCTGAGGAAATGTGATGGTAAACACAGTGCCACGGGATTTTTTGGATTCAACCTGAAGAGATCCTTTGATTTGTTCTGTCAATAACTCAACCAGGTGAAAACCCAGGGTGTCACTCTTGGTGGGATCAAATCCTTTGGGCAGTCCAACGCCATCATCTTTAACTTGTATCTGGACAGTTTCTGAATCTGGTGCAAATACTTTTAGATGAATTTCGCCGGTTTCCCTCCCCCGAAAAGCATATTTTAGCGCATTGGATATAAGTTCATTGAGGATGAGCCCACAGGGAACGGCAGTGTTGATGTCCAAGGCAATATCCTCCACATCGCTTATTACTTTAAACTGGGCTCCGTGGTCATAAGTGGATACCAGCTGACGGGCCAGACTGGTCAGATAGGATTTCATATCCACTGCTTCAAAGTTCTTTGTGTCATACAGCTTTTTGTGGACCAATGCCATGGCCAGGACCCGGTTACTGCTGTTTTTAAAGGCTTCGATGGCATCTTCTTTTGTGTTGACTTTTCGTGCCTGAAGTTTTAAAAGACTTGAAATCACATTCAGGTTGTTTTTTACCCGGTGATGAATTTCCTGCAACAGGATTTCCTTTTCCTGCAGATTTTTCAGAATTTGTTGTTCAGAAGCTTTTCGTTTTTCTTCCAGCTCGATTTTATATAGGGCAAATCCAATATCTTCTGCCACTTCAATAAAGAGATTTTGTTCTTCTTTCAAATCAGCAAATTCTGGAGGAACACCCACGACTAATACACCGTACAGCTTGTCCTGATACTTCAAAGGAGCCGAGTAAACGGCATAATCAGGGTTTTTATCAGAATATTCACACTGTCTGCAGGCACTTTCCAATCCATGATAGACATGAAAGGATTGTGAGTTGATGACATCTGTGATACAGGCTGGCCGTTTGTCTTCTCTAAGCTGATTCAAATATTTTTTAAATCCATAGGTGTCCTTGCCGGAGGTTTTTGTAATATGAATATGGTTTTCTTTGTCTATAATGGTAATCCAGGCATCCTGATAGCCGAGAGTCTCGGTCAGGTTTTTGCAGGCTTTTTCAACCAGTGAATCGCGATCCGTTTCTTTTACGATCAATTGGTTGACATTCCGGATTCCCAACAGAACCTGCATGGTGTGTGCTTCCCGAGCCTGTGCCCGTTTCCACTCATACCAAAGACCGATGGTATCAGCCACACTATTGATCAGGTTTTGCTTTTCAGGGATGATGAAGGGTTTGTCTTCCGTATAAAAAACAAGGAGCCGTCCCAACACTTCACCACGGGTTTTGATAAAAGCCTGTAAATTTTTATCCAAATTTATATTTGTCGATCCATTGCGGTAAATACGTCCCTCCAATTCAATGATGGGGAAAGCTGAATCCGGAAACTGCATGGCTTCTTTTACATGGTGGATTACACGCTTGCAAAACTCTTTTTCCGGAAGATTCTGAAGCGTCTCTTTACGGACCAGGGATATACAGGCCAGTTCCTTGAGACTTTCCTTTAACTGACCCTCCATTTTCTTTTTGTCTGTGATATCCCGTGCCACACCATAGAGGATTTTTTCTTCCGGATAGGGAAAGGAGTTCCAGGCAAGCCATTTGATGCTTCCGTCTTTGCAAAGATACCGGTTTTCAAACTGAAAAATTTCCTGTCCATCGATCAGTATAGACCGGACATTTTCCGTTAAATCTCTGTCTTCAGGATGTACAAATTCAATCCAGGGTTTGGAAAGCATCTCTTCCTGACTCCAGCCCAGTACCCGTGTCCAGGAAGGATTCAGGACTTTGAAATAACCGTCAAATCCTGCAATGCACAACATGTCCAATGCGTGGTAAAAAATACGATCACTGTTGCGGAGTTGTTCTTCTGCCTGCTTCCGTTCTGTAATATCCCGGGCAATTCCCTGAATGCCGATTGGATTTCCCTGATCATCCAAAAGAAAGTTTGTTCCGATTTCCACAGGCAGAGGGGCTTTATCCCTGCGGATAAATTCCGTTTCGAATGTTTGTCCCTCATTTTTCGGCAGCTCTTTCAGTGCTTTTTGAAACATGGCATTAAGTGTTTTGAATTGGCCCTTATCACAAAATTCCCGGATATTTCGGCCTATCATGTCCTCTGGCGTATAACCCAACATCTGCATAACCGCCGGACTTACATACTGGAAATGATAATTCATGTCCATAAACCAGATCATATCTACGGAATTATCTGTCAACAAACGGTACTTCTCTTCACGTTCTTTAAGCTCCAGCGTCCGTTGATCCACCAGTTTTGCCAAACGATTTTCCCGGTTCCGCAAATAGGCGATAAAAAGTGTCATCAACACCGTGAGAATCAAGCCGGCAATAAAAGTTAACTGAGTTGTTCTCAATGGGAAACGAGTGTAAAAAGTCTGGGTGGGATGAGTGACCAACGCCAGGGAACGTCCGAACATGAACAGGGGATAGCTGTTGGAATGTTTGAAACTCCGAAGGGTTTCCTTTTCAATAAATGTGGGACATGGAGTCTGTTTGTTCTGCCGGTACGAAGTAATAATGCGTTGGCCTTCTTTATCCTCCAAATCCACCAGGTGGATGCAGATCAGAGAGTCCACCCCCAATGAAGAGGTTGTAATGCTTCGATGTAAAATAGTGGGAAGGTGAAGCGCAGTAAGGGCAATGCCCATGAGGTCACAGGAGAAGTGATTTTCATATTCTTTATGGGCATGCTGGAAGGCCGGTTTCATGATATAGAGAACCTGTGATGGAGAATTTTCCCTGTAATCCGGGAGTATGCCTGTGGCGGTTATCTGATTCGTAATGAGCAGTTCCTCCAGCGTTTCTCTGAGATAAGGATCCGAAGCAATATCAAATCCAATCAATGATTCGTGGAGTGTTAAAGGTGCTATCTGCCGGACCGGATAATAAAAATTCCGGGGAGCAACCGGAATGGAAGTCCCCTCATGAGTCCTTTCCCAAACTTTAAAAGGTCTTTCTTTTTCCTTGCCCATCTGGGATTCATAGGATTTAAGTGCTGCCTGGTCAACATAATCCACCCAGCTGTAAAACCAGGCATGAGAAATTTGTGTGAGGGGTTCAACAAACTGTAAAAATTCCGTATCATTTACATAATCGCTGCTTTCCTGAAATCGCACAAGGCTGTTCAGATTGTTCCGGATTGTTTCAAAAGAGCGGGTTACATCCTCTGAAATGGAAGCACAAAATTGCGTGAAAATCTCGTTTCGCTCCAGGTGCTCATAATTATAGATCATGAATGTGAGGGTCAGCGTCATCAGCAAACCAAGAACAATCGTGATGAGGATTTCAAGATGCTGAAGGAAGGATTCCTGCCGTTTGCGCCAGGCAAGGTTGATCACAGCGCCACCTAGTAAAATCACCCCGATTAAAAGAGACATCATCAAAACACGGCGTTCAGTAAGCCACAGCAGATCATGATAGGTGTCGTATAAAATATCAATACCTACCAGCATGATGACAGATTCCGTAGCAGGATCATACACGGGGGACAAGGCCGTCAAAACCTGTTTTTCTGAATTTCCCAAGGGGCCAAGGACCACCGTTTCACCGTGATGAAGCCGGATTCGATTCTCCGAATCCAGTTTTTTTTCGGTGAGAAATTGTGATAATTCCCGGGAGGAAAAAGGCTGAGAAAATGTGTTGGGTCCCATTTTTAAAGCGTTGTCTTTTAAGACAAAGGTATAAATACCCTGATGATCGATCAATTTCCCGAAGTGTTTTAGCTGGATTTCCATCCGATGATAAGCAAGGGAGGCGCTGTCGGACTGTGTAAAGTTCAGTTCTTGAATAAGCTGCTTATCCAGAGAATTTGCCAATCCCTGTGCCAGATATGTGAGTTTTTGATGGATATAGTTCTCAGTAACACGCCCTTGCCACAAGGTTCCAAAGACACCCAGACCAACCACAATGACAAGAATCACAAGAGCAAAAAGGAAAATTTTATATTCTTTCCAATGTTTTTGAAAATTGAACCACGTCATCGTTCTAGCCGTTTATTATCTGTTAACATGTTAATACAGACAGGCATTTAATCGTTATCTTTCTGATAGCTTATCTGGTATGTGGGAGATAGTGACATGTTTGATTGTGCTAATTCCCTGACACAATTTAGAGAGGTGCAAAAGCGGAACCAAATAAATTATGGTGATGCTTTCCGGTGTTTTGTAACAGAAAGATTGATCACATCTTGACTTCAGGGATAAAAAAGTTTAATCTTATTTATTCATTTTCAATCAGCAGATGGAGGGAATCATGCGGCTGAAACATAAGGTGGTATGGATTGTATTCGTCCTGGTGCTTATTGTTGCTGTGAGTGGAGTTTTTTATCTGAACCGGCTGAAAAGGCAGGCTTTACCTCCTTTAGAAGGTGAAATAGTCCTGACCGGACTTGAGAATCCTGTTACGGTATACCGGGATGAATGGGGGGTTCCCACGTTGGTAGCCCAAAGTGAAAAAGATATATATCAGGCGGTCGGCTATGTCATGGCTTCGGATCGTTTATGGCAGATGGATTTACTCCGGAGGGTTACACAGGGACGGCTGTCGGAAATTTTCGGGAAGGATTTGGTGGAGACGGATTTGTTGATGCGGACACTGAGGATGACTGAGAAGAGTCTGAAAATTCTTGATAGCACGGAAAACCCGGAGATACTGACGGCTCTGGAAGCCTTTTCTGACGGAGTGAATACCTATATTGAAGCACATCAGGATAAGCTACCGCCTGAATTTGTGATCCTGGGATATGAACCGGAACCCTGGAAGCCGGTCCATTCCGCCAATCTTATCGGGTATATGGCCTGGGACCTGACCATGCCCTATTCTGCGGAAATTATTCTTTATAAAATCAGACAAAAACTGGGAGATGATTATTTTCGCGAGTTAATCCCGGATATCGCCGGTCAAAACGCGGTTGTCCACGAGGAGCTATCCGACGCTGATTTACCGGATATCGGCGCGGTGTTTCAGAAGGCAACTCAAAAGCTTGACCAACTGGGAGCTGTTGTGTTTCATGGAAGCAACAATTGGGTTGCCGGTCCGGAAAAAAGCGAAAGCGGTGCCCCACTCTTTGCCAATGACATGCATTTAGGACTCTCTTCGCCGGGGATCTGGTATCCCATGCATCAGGTAGTTCCAGGTAGGCTTCATGTCAGCGGTGTAGTGCTTCCAGGTCAGCCTTTTGTCATCGCCGGTCACAATGAGCACATTGCCTGGGGCATGACCAATGTGATGGTGGATGATATGGATTTTTATCTGGAAAAGGTTTCGGATGAAAATCCGGGTTTTTATGAATACCAAGGGGAATGGAAAGCGTTTGAAATCCAAAAGGAAACCATATCGGTCAAAGGACAGGAACCGGTTGAAAAAACAGTTCTTTTTACACACCATGGGCCTGTGATCAGTGATTTCAAAGGGACAAGCGAAGATGTAATCACCATGAGATGGATAGGTTATGACATGAGTCGGGAGCTGGAAGGGGTATATGCCTTAAACAGGGCAAATAACTGGCATGATTTTCAGGAAGCGGCAAAAGGTTTTATTGCCGTCAGTCAGAATATTGCCTATGCTGATGTGGATGGAAATATTGGACTCCAGACCTGTGCCGGCATACCGATACGGATAAAGGGCGATGGGTTGATGGTTGTGCCGGGATGGACCGGCGAGTATGAATGGGAAGGGATCGTGCCTTTTGAAGAACGGCCTTACAGTTTGAATCCATCAACCGGAACCGTTTCATCGGCAAATAATAAAACCACGGATGAAGCATATCCCTATCACATCAGCTACTGGTATGCTTTGCATTACCGGATAGACCGGATCCGGGAGATGCTGAACAGCAAAGAGAAACTCACTCCCAGGGATTTTATGCGTATGCATACGGATTACCAGTCTGCCATGGCACAAGATTTCCTTCCCGGTTTATTGCAGGTTATCCATGCTCACCGGGAAGAATTGAGTCCGGCAGAAGCCAGTGCCCTGAACCTTTTACGAACCTGGACCGGGACCATGGAAGCCCATGAAGCAGCACCGGCTGTTTTTGATCATTTCTACGTGACATTCGTCCGGAACCTTTTCCATGACGAAATGGGGGATTCGTTGTTTACAGAATATACACGGAGTTCCTACCTTTCACGCTATGCGGTAGACAAAATCTGGAAAAATCATGGTGGAATCTGGGTGGATGATATTGACACAAAAGGAACCGAAGAATCACTAGAGGATATAATCTGGGTAACCTTTCAGGATGTAGTCGCCGATCTGGGAAAGAAACTGGGAAAGGATCCTGAATCATGGGAGTGGGGAAAACTGCACACCCTGACTCTTAGCCACCCCATGGGGTCGGTAAAAATACTGGACAGGGTTTTTCATCTAAACCGGGGGCCTTATCCGGCCCCAGGCAGTTTTCATACCGTATGTCCCTATGCTTACAGTCTGGCAAATCCCTATCACGTAAACCATGGTGCTTCGCAACGACATATTTATAATCTTGCCGACTGGGATAAAAGTTATGTCATTCTCCCAACAGGCACTTCCGGAAATCCTGCAAGTCCTTTCTATCTCGATCAGACGGAAATGTATCTGAAAGGTGATTACAGACAGGATTTCTTTTCGGTGGATAAAGTAAAAGAAACTGCGAAATATGTCCTGATACTCCAGAACAGCCGGTAACAGGCATCTTGCCCGTTAGTGTTCTTATAATATCCCTCCAGGATTTCCGGATCAAAGTATTTTGTTAAAGCTATGTCTTAATATATGAAAATCCCTATTCCAAAAGCTCCCCGGGGATAAAATACACCGCCATCGAGAAGAAAGCAAGGTTATATTATTGTTGATATATTAAAAATTCAATGACATCCAGTAAGATTCACTACAATGGTGTTGATTGATTAATCCACCGTTATCATGTAGGAAGTTTAATCTTTTTTATATTTATTTTCCGGCAAAATCTACATTTTTAAATACCAGGGTGGGCATCCGGAAACTTGAAAAAGTGTAGAGGTCATTACCTGCGGCATGTAATGATTTCATCAACTCCAGATAATTCCCTGAAATATTTATTTCTGTAACCGGGCGGACCAGCTTTCCATTCCGGATTTCGTGTCCCATAACTCCATAACTGAAATCACCGGTGTTTGAGTTTGAATTTCCCCCGATAAACTGAGTGACGTAAACACCTTCCGATACGTTTTTGATCAGTTCTTCCGGTGATAATGATCCGGGATTGAGAATCAGGTTTGAAAAGCTTCCTGAAGTAGGTTCCATCCCCAGTTTGTTTCCATAATAAGAATCAATGAAGTAGTGTTTCAGGGTCCCTTTTTCAAATAGAGTCCTTTTTTGTGCCCGAATTCCTTCTTCATCAAAATAACGGCTCCCAAGTCCCCGGGGAATAAAGGGATCGTTCCGTAGAGTAAACAGGTCTGAACCGACCTTACGATCCATCATGCCGTCAAGGAAAGAGCGTTTTTGATACAAAGACCTTCCGGTAAGTGCTCCGATGATGGGATAGAGCAGGCGGGCAACGGCTGTGTTTTCCACAACCATGGTTTTAATACCGGAAGCGATTTTTTCGGCGCCCAGTTTTTGTTCAACCCGTTGTACGGCCTCAGCGGCAACTGCTTCCGGTTCCCATAAATCTTCAAAATGTAGGGCATTGATGGATTTCCAGTCTTCCGGTTTCCGCCCTCCCGGTTCATCTATGCTCACTTCTACACTCATGCCCACATAGGTTCTTTCCACTGTTCCTGAAAAACCGTTGGAAGCCCTTCCATAGACATGACTATGGCCGTTCCAGAATTCACCGGTTACCGATATCAGCTGCCGGTTTTTGGCATAGGCACCTTGAACCAGGCGATTCAGAAGCTTCTTTTTTCTTTCAATCGTCATGGAAGATAGCGTTGGATCTACCAAATCCAGATCCACTTCCGGCATCGATGTCGGGTACAACGCCGGATCCGGCAGTCTTCGCGCTTCATCCTTTTCAAGATATGAAGTCATAGAAACTGCTTTGTCCAGAAAAGATTCCAAACGGTCCTGGTTTAAATCGTTGGTAGAATGGTAAGAATACCGGTTGTCTTTGAAAATCTCCACCCGGAGGGAGGACTGGATGGATGATTCCATCTTTTCAATGGAATCATCCCGTTGGCTCATACTGAATCCTGAGTTTACACGAAGGACTGAGCGAATGGCATCAGCTCCGAGCTTCAGCGCTTTTTGCTCCACCCATTTTAACATATTTGCATAATTTTTTTGTGATTGCATGACAGACCTCAAATGTTTTTACCACCTACGGTTATGGAAGACACCTTGCAGGTTGGGATACCTTGGGATACTGGGACTGACTGGCCGCCTTTTCCACAGGTCCAGCCGCCTTCAGCCAGTTTCAGATCATTGGCTACCATGGTGATTTTACTCAGGACGTCCGGACCGTTGCCGATAATATTGATATCTTTCACAGGTTGGGTCAGTTTTCCGTTTTCAATCATGTACCCGGATTTTACGTAAAAGGTAAAATCGCCGGCGCCAATATGAACTTCGCCATTCAGGAACTGATCGGCATAAATTCCCCGGGGGGTGCTTTGAATAATTTCTTCAAAGGTATGGGGGCCGTTGAGCATATAGGTGTTTCGCATCCTGGGCTGTGGTGGATACTTAAAAGATTCGCGGCGGCCATTCCCCGTGGGTTTGAGTCCGTAAAATTGAGCACTGATCCGGTCATGCATGTAAGAACGGAGAATCCCGTTTTCCACAAGGACTGTTTTTTGGCCGGGAGTGCCTTCATCGTCCACATTGATGGATCCCCGGATATTGAGGTTGGTTCCGTCATCTACAATGGACACAAAGCGTTCCGCAACTTTTTTATTCATCCGATCAGAAAAAATGGAGATTCCCTTCCGGTTAAAATCTGCTTCCATTCCATGACCGATGGCCTCATGCAGGAGGATTCCCGCGCTGCCGGCAGCCAGGACAACGGGCATTTCACCTGCAGGTGCCGGAACAGCATCAAAAAGAGCAACTGTTCGATTGACCGCTTCCCGGGCCAGATACATCAATTTATCACGGGTGTACCAATTTATATCCTGACGGGCTGATAGATTGAAACCGTTATTTTCCCTGCGACCCTTTTCTTCTGCAACACAATTGGCATTAAAACGGGTCATGGGTTGATAATCACCCGCCAACACACCCTCCGACGTAGCAATGAGAATCAGGCGTTCATGATCGGTAAAATTTAATTGTGTGGCCTGTATCCGTGTATCCCGCTTCAGCATTTCATGATTCACAAATTCAAGCATCTGAATTCGTTTTTTAATGGATACATCCTCCCATCGGGTGATGATGGGATAATAATCGGGCAGTTCCCTCTCCTTCAAGGGTTTGACTTCTTTTTGTCCCGGACTTGCGGCAATTTTAGCTGCGGTCTGTGCTACGCTCTGCATTTTTTCCGGTGAGATCTCTTCTGTAAAGGAATAACCGGTCTTGTCACCTTTTAATACCCGGACACCCATCCCCAGCGAGGATTCGATATATGCCCGATTCGCCGTGTCGTTTTCCATCACAACCGAATTTCCTGTTGAGTATTCAAAAAAGAGATCTGCATAATCGCCCCCTTCAGACAGGGCTGTCTCCAACGTTTTTCGGATGATTTCCTCATCCACACCAAAAAAGGAAAAATATTCTCCCAGATTCTTTGGTGCACCACTCCCCGGACGCTTCAGGCAATTACTGAGCGTCAGGGGCATTCCGGCAAGTATAATGCCAGCCGTTCCGGCTTTAAGAAAATCACGACGGGTCATTTTTTTCATAGATCCTCCCGTTTATACAAATAAGGTTAAATATAGTTTATCCATAAAAGGGTTCCAAGCTCAAATTTTGTGTAAAAAAGATAAAAAACTTTTTAGAAAGTGCATAAATAAAGGATTTTCTCTTGACATGTATTAAAATTATCCCAATATTAAATTCGAGTTATGTGGGAAACATCAAAACAAACAAACTAAACAAAGGAGAGCCCAAATGAGTTTAAGTAAAGCTGATCTCGTGAGCAAAATTGCTGCTGATGCCGGTATCACCAAAGACCAGGCAGGAAAAGCCCTGAACAGTTTTCTCGGTGCCGTCGAGAATGCATTAAAAGCTGGTGACAAACTGACACTGGTAGGTTTTGGAACTTTTTATGTAGCTGAACGCAGCGCACGGACCGGTGTCAATCCCGCAACCGGTGAAAAGATTCAAATTGCGGCTTCTAAAGCACCGAAATTTAAAGCCGGAAAAGCGCTGAAAGAAGCTGTCAAATAAGCTCTTTCAACATGTTTCAAATTAAACCCCGCCTTTTGTCAGACGGGGTTTTTTGTTTAAAAAATCATGGGTACTTCCTTATCGGCTTGGGATTTCTATAGGCTGGGAGAACTGGATTGAAACCTCGTGCTCCATCCCTCGTTTACAGGTATTATGGAAATGTGGCCTTCTGGCGGAGATGTCTTGACTAAAACATTGAATTTCAATATTCTCAACTAAAAGTTTGGAGAAACGAATGCCCGTTAAACGTCTGATGATTCTTGCTTTTATGATGATCTGGTCCCTTCCCCTCCAGGCTCAGTTCGGGAAAAATAAAGTCCAGTATGATACGTTTGACTGGAAATATATTCAAAGTAATCATTTCGACATTTATTATCATAATGACAATTATACGATTGCCGAATTTGCCGCCCGGGAGGCTGAACAAGCCTATACAAGTATTCGCAATCTGTTGAACTGGCCTTTGCAAAAACGGTATGCCATCATTCTATATAACAGTCATAAAGCCTTTCAGCAAACCAATACCTATTCAGGTGATATTACTGAGGGCGTCGGTGGCTTTACAGAGCTTTTTAAAAACCGGATGGTACTACCTTTTGAAGGAAGTTACCGGGATTTCAGACATGTGATCCACCACGAAATGGTCCATGCTGTGATGAATGACATGTATTTTGGAGGATCCATTCAGTCCATCATCTCCGGCGCTGTAACCCTCAATATTCCTTTGTGGCTGGCTGAAGGGACGGCTGAATATGAATCACTCCGTTGGGATACGCAGGCGGATATGTTCATGCGTGATTTTGCCTTTAGTGGGCAGTTACTCCCCATGTGGGCCCTAAGCGGATATTATGCCTATAAAGGTGGCCAGTCCATTATCCGTTTTATCCACGATACCTACGGAATAGAAAAACTGACAGACTTCTATGGTTCCCTCAAAGCTACGCACAGCGTTCCACGAAGTATCAAACGAATCTTTAATATGTCTGAAGAGAATTTTACCGCTGAATGGCATAAGTATATCCAAAAAAACTATTGGCCGGATATCGATTTTGCCGAAGATATCCTGAATATCAGTGTCCGCCTGACAGATCATAATGAACTTGAAAACAATCAGAATATCGCGCCGGCCTTGAGTCCGGATGGTTCCAAAATTGCTTTTCTCAGCGATCGAAATGGTTACGCGGATATCTTTACGATGCGCGTCGAGGATGGGGAAGATGTTGAAAAAATCGTCTCCGGCCAGCGAAAGGCAAGTCTGGAGGAACTTAAATGGCTTTCACCAGGGATCAGCTGGTCCCCTGATTCCAAAAAAATTGTTTTTGCTGCTAAAAGTGGCCCTTCCGATGCCTTGGTTGTGGTGGATGTGAAATCCAAAAAACAGACCTTTTATCCCATTGAAGAATTGAATGGGATTTATTCTACGGATTGGCACCCCCATGAAAACATTATTGTTTTTGCCGGAAACAATGGCTGGAAAAGTGATATTTACACCTATAATTTGGATACCCAAACCCTTACAAATCTTACCCGGGATAATACCAGTATCAAAAATCCCAAGTGGGCACCGGACGGAAAATCGATTCTTTATATCGCTGAAAAACGCCGCAGTTTACCACTCCGTTCTTTTCGCCATCCCTATCAGAACGATGTTTGGCGTATCACCTATCCCGAAGGAATGAAAAAAGCAGTGACCCAAACTGACTGGGATGAAGACTATGCCATTTCAGCACCGGATGGGAAAACGGTAATCTATACATCTGATGAAAATGGGATTTTTAATATCTGGATTAAACCTGAAAACGGTGAACCGTATGCCGTGACAAATATTTTAGGAGGAATATTTAACCTGGATATCTCACGTGACGGGGGAACCCTGGTTTTAACGGCTTTTCAAAATGGCGGATGGGATATCTACCGGATTAATGAACCCCTCTCTTTACCTCCTCGAGATCTGAAGATTACAGAATTCAGGAAACATCATTATACTATCGAAACTGCCGAACCTGTGGCATATAAATCCGACTCAGACCAACCGGTATCTGATGACAAAGTGTTGCCAGCTACAGTAAGTGACATCGAAAAACCGGAAAGACAAGGGGAATACAGCAAATTTGTCTTTATCCCCAGATACAGGCAGGATGCCTTTACGGAAGAGGATTCTGTCACTCTGGATTCAATACGTATCTTGACCGAAACCGGCGATTATAAAACCCATGAGTATAAAACACGGTTTTCCCTGGATCTTGTGGATAGTCAGGTGGGATATTCCACGTTTTACGGAATTCAGGGACAAACAGTTTTCCTTTTCAGTGATATGATGGGTGATCATCAGATCGGTATCGGGACGGAATTATATATTGATCTGAAAAACAGCGACTACTCCATTAGTTATGCATACCTTAAAAACCGGTTCAATTTTGCTGCCACTTATTACAATGATTCCAACCACTATTATACCTATTACCTAACGGACTATGGATATGCCATCCGTTATACACGTTACCGCAATTATGGCTTGATGGCAGGGGTATCGTACCCCTTTGACCGCTACAGACGCCTTGAGTATACACAAACGCTGTCAACCATCACTCGTGAAGTAATGGATATGTATGAATCCCATGAGAATTTTGATCACTCCTTCCGAAGCATCATTTCTACGCTTGCCTATGTGAAAGATAATGCCCTGTGGTCTTATACAGCTCCCATGGACGGAACCCGCTGGAGAGCACAGTTTGATTTTTCACCTCATATCAGTACGGAATCACCGGCTTTTAACACCCTCTCATTGGATTTCAGAAAATACTGGAAATTCAATTTTGATTATCATATCGGTTTTCGCCTAACCAGTGGATACTCATGGGGAAGAAATCCCCAGACATTTCTCATCGGAGGTGTGGATAATTGGCTCAACTATCGCTATAATGCCAATGCTCCCATCTTCGGGACTTCGTCGGAAAATTTCAGTGACGATATGACCCTTTATTATTTTTCCCGCTTTATCACCCCGGTCCGGGGAACTCCTTATTTTGCCAAATACGGAGATAAATTTACGGTGGTCAATGCCGAACTTCGTTTCCCCTTTCTGGAATATGCAAAATTCCGTTTTCCCCTCCCCATGAATCTGTGGCAAATTCGCGGTGTCCTTTTTATGGATGCAGGTACTGCCTGGTATGATGATTTAACCCTGATTCAAGATCCGGATCTGTGGCCATTTAACAATACATTTCAGGATCTCATTGCTTCAACGGGAACAGGCATTCGTATTTATTTTGGCTATTTTCTGCTGCGTATCGATATGGCTTGGGAATATGACGGCAACGGTTTTTCAAAACCCCGCTATCTCTTTTCTTTAGGAGGGGATTTTTAATGTCTGACAATACCGGAGTCTGGCTTTTATGAGAATTCCGAAACTCTATGTCTATATCTTTAGGGAACATCAGGGCCCTTTTTTTGCCGCGATTCTGGTGCTGGCTTTTCTTTTTATCTCAAACCTGCTCATGACAAGTCTGGATAAGTTACTGGGGAAGAACCTGGGTTTTGTGGCTATAGAATATATTTTGTTGAACCTCGCCTGGATCCTGGCCATGGCAGTTCCTATGGCCGTTCTCATTTCAACGCTCATGGCGTACGGCCGTCTGGGGGAGGATAACGAAATTACAGCTATGCGGGCTTCGGGTATTAGTTTTGCGTCCATTATCCGGCCATCTCTTCTCTTTGCTTTTGTGGTAATGCTGGGACTTCTGTATTTCAACAATTATATCCTGCCGGATGCTAACCATCGGGCACGGCTTTTAAAACGGGCGATCTATCAGAAACACCCCGATCTGAATATCAATGCAGGATATTTCTTGTACGATATTCCCGATTACACCCTCTTCATCCGGAAAAAGGAAGGGAATACTCTACAAGATCTGCTCATTTACCATACCTCTCCTGAAGGACAGCATATTACCGTCTGGGCCCACACCGGAAATCTATCCACTCAGGGAACCCGGGTGATCCTGGATTTGCAGGAGGGTGAAATTCATGAGTATCCCGCTGAAAAAGATAAAGAATACCGGATCCTCCGCTTCGAAAAACACCGCATCACCATTCCTGTGGACGAAATGTCGCTTCAGAGGAATGAATCGGATCATCGGGGAGACCGGGAGATGGATATCGCAGAGATGATGACTATGGTCCGGGATTATCGGGAACGGCAGGAGGACATCCGAAACAGAATTAAATCAGAGATGGCCCGCTGGGACGCAGACACTACAGTCTTTGATATTAAAAGTTTTGAGCTTCACCTTAAAAACCGGATAACCGCTATCGAGAAAGATTCTATCGCAAGTAATCCCCAAAAAGCCAGGACTTATCAGCAGCAGATCAGAACCCTGAAAGCCCGGCTGAAACGCCTGGATACGGATATGAGAATCCTCCAGGCTTATAAAATGCAAGAAAATAAATATTTGGTAGAGGTGCACAAAAAAGTATCCATGCCGGTCGCCTGTATCATTTTTGTCTTGGTGGGAGCTCCACTGGGAATCATCGCCCGCCGGGGAAGTATGGGAGTCGCGGTTGGCGTGAGTGTGGTCTTTTTCCTGGTGTATTGGGCATCTCTTATGGGTGGAGAACGTCTGGCTGACCGGGCTATTATCTCTCCCTGGGTGGCTATGTGGTCCTCCAATATTGTCTTCGGACTCTTGGGAATTTTCCTGGTGTGGTACGCCATCCGGGAACAAGTCACCCTGAAAATATTCAGAAAATCCATTGAAAACGAGAGCAGTGAATCATGATAATTATTCATCACGGCGTAAAGCCTGTTATTCATCCCAAAACAATCCTGTTACCGGAAACCACCTTGATCGGTGATATAAAAATCGGTGAATATTCCTCTGTATGGTTTCGCTCGGTCCTCCGGGGAGATATTCATTATATTCGCATCGGAAAAAATTCAAACCTTCAGGATGGTGTTCTGGTCCACACCGGGACAGGTGAATACCCCGCACTGGTAGGTGATGATGTGACCATTGGCCACGGTGCCATTATCCATGGCACAGACATCCGGGACAGAGTTCTGATCGGCATGGGTGCCATGTTGTTAAACGGATCTGTTGTGGAAGAAGGATCCATTGTGGCAGCAGGTGCTGTTGTCCGTGAACATTTTACCGTCCCTGCGAGGACCCTTGTTGCCGGTGTGCCGGCAAAAGTGATCCGGGATGTGACAGATAAGGAATATGAAAAAATTCTGAATTCGGCACATCATTACCACCAACTGGCAAAATCATATCTTATAATGAATCAGGAGACAGACTGATGTTACCCTATTCTTTAATTGAAAAAAAACAGGCCGGAAAAGCACTTACCCGCAAAGAGTGGGAGTTCTTTATTTCCGGCTATTTATCTGAAGACATTCCTGCATACCAGATGTCCGCAATGTTAATGGCCATTTATTTCCGCGGATTGGAGGATGAGGAAGTATCAAACTTAATCGATATCGTGATTAAAAGCGGAAAAAGAATACATTTTAAACACAAAGATGTCTTTTATGCTGATAAACACAGCACCGGCGGTGTTGGAGATAAAATTTCGCTGATTCTTGCCCCTTTAGCGGCAGCCTCTGGCCGGGTGAGAGTCCCTATGATTTCCGGAAGAGCCCTGGGACATTCAGGAGGGACTCTGGATAAACTGGAAAGTATTCCTGGTTTTAGGACCCATTTGACATTGAAAGAATTTCAGGAACAGACGGATAGAATCGGCTGTGCTCTCATCGGACAAACAAACGATATCTGTCCGGCAGACAGGGAATTGTACGCTCTCCGGGACGTGACAGCGACCGTTCGTTCTATCCCACTTATTTGCATTTCAATTCTAAGTAAAAAAATTGCCGAAGGTATTCAGGGACTTGTTATAGATGTAAAATCAGGGAACGGTGCTTTTATGCAAACGAAAAAAGACGCAAAAATCCTGGCATCAAAATTGAAGCACTTTGGTGAAGCAGGCGGACTGAAAGTCACTCCTGTGATCACGGATATGAACCAACCTCTGGGAAAGGCGGTCGGAAACTGGTTGGAAGTCCGCGAATCCCTGGATGTCCTCCATGGCGGTGGCCCCCGGGATGTCCGTGATCTCTCCATCCGCTTGACGGAAGAGATGATCCTTCTGGCTGAACCTAATGCTGACCGGAAAGCAATCCGTACAGAGTTGGCATCTCTCCTGGATAACGGGAAAGCCTTTGATAAGTTTTTGGAGATTGTCAAAGCTCAGGATGGAGATATTTCTGTCCTTGAAAATCCTGATACCTATCCCAAACCCAATTATGTGGCAGAAGTCACTGCCGATAAGACCGGGATCGTTCAATCCATTGATACCTACGGGCTGGGGTTGGATGCCATTGATTTGGGCGCCGGCAGACGGAAAAGCACCGATACCATCGATCCCAAAGCAGGAATGTTGGTCCATATCAGTATCGGTGACAAAGTTTCTCCCGGAGATCCTTTTTTTACCCTCTTTTCTGACAATGAAAAAGCACTGAAGAAAAAAGTGAAAGAGATTGGGGAGAGGGTTAAATTGAGAATGGAGAATTGAGAATGGAGAATGGAGAATTGAGAATGGAGAATTGAGAATTCCACATCCCTATTAATCAGTTGTTTGCTTGGGTGATGATTGAAATGGAGAGGTTGCAAGAGTGGGTCTTTGGATTTCGGTCTTGTGATTTTGAAGCTCTTGGCTTGTTCTCGCTTTTCATTTCATGTAAATTGCACCTGCTAAGAATTCACTAAAAAAATGGGATTTGACATGACGGAAAAAAGCACAAAAGGCCGGTCTCCCTGGTGGTGGATACCATCGCTTTACTATGCTGAAGGACTCCCTTATGCCATTGTTATGTATATCACGGTGGTGATGTACAAAAAAATGGGGGTTTCGAATGCTGAAATTGCCCTTTATACCAGTTGGCTCTATTTGCCATGGGTGATAAAACCTTTCTGGAGTCCCATTGTGGATGTGTTGAAAACAAAGCGGTTCTGGGTCCTTGCCATGCAATTTCTTATCGGTGCCGCTTTGGGCAGTATTGCCCTTACCATACCTATGCCGAATTTCTTTAAAATCACCCTAGGCATTTTCTGGCTTATGGCTTTCAGCTCCGCCACCCATGATATTGCGGCGGACGGGCTGTATATGATCGGCCTGGACCAGCATCAACAAGCCTGGTTTGTTGGGATCCGAAATACTTTTTACCGTTTTGCCATGTTGACGGGACAAGGATTATTGATTATTCTGGCTGGTTTTATTGAAAGTAACAGCGGATTGGATTCTGTTGAATTGAAAGTATATTCCGATGTCTCTCCAGAGGTACATACCATAGCTACTGTTGAAGATATGCCTACTATCGATGACACAGATGAATTATCGATTGTCAGTTGGCCTGAAGAAGTGGTGATAGACGCTAAACCCATCCTTACAACTCAGGCAGATTCCATCAAAGCCGCCGTAAAGGCTTGGAATCTGGCTCACGGTCAGCCGAAGGAAGAGCAAGTTGTGAAGGAAAAATCACCTTCCTGGTGGTCTGTTCATGTAGCAGATCCGTTGAAACAAACCCTGAAGAACCGTTTCGGTCAAAAGCCCAAACCGGTTCTTGAAAAAGCAGGCAATATAGGGGTCATCTTTTTCCGCCTGAATAAAGCACCTGAAAAAGATGATGAAGAAGTCGTGATAACTTTCGGCCGGAATACGGGGAGCAAAAATATCAATTTGGTGGAAGGTACCCGTTTTGTGTTTACCCGTGAGAACTGGGATCAGCCGGCTATGGCGTTGATACAGCTGGATCCCAAACTCGATCAAAGGGAATTTGCTACTTTTGGGGCAAACAGCGGCAATATTGTGCTAAGCTGGTCCGTTACCTTTATTGTCCTCTTTGCCCTTTTCATGTTCTTTGGCGTGTATCACCTCTTTGTCCTGCCCAAAGATGTAGAGGAAGAACGAAAACAAAGTTCTTTTCTTGAATTCATGAAGAATTTCTTTGGGACTTTTAAAGATTTTTTCACAAAAGAAAAAATCGGGGTATCTATCGCTTTTCTTCTCTTGTACCGCTTGGGTGAATCCCAGTTGGTAAAGCTGGCGGCACCCTTTATTCTGGATGCCCAGGAAGCTGGAGGTTTAGGGCTAACAACGCAGGAATATGGATTTATCTATGGAACAGTCGGTCTTCTTATGCTTACCCTGGGCGGAATCCTGGGGGGGTTTGCTGCGGCTAAACATGGACTCAAATACTGGATTTGGTGGATGACGATTGCCATGAATATTCCCAATGCTGTTTATATCTATTTGTCCACAGCTCTACCGACCAGTACTTTTGTTGTGGCTTTTTGTGTCGGCCTTGAACAATTTGGCTACGGATTTGGATTTACCGCCTATATGCTGTACATGATTTCCGTCGCCGAAGGTAAGTTTAAAACCGCCCATTACGCTCTGTGTACTGGATTTATGGCTTTGGGTATGATGATTCCTGGAATGATTAGTGGATGGATTCAGGAAATTGTGGGCTACCAAAATTTCTTTATCTGGGTTGTACTGGCAACGATACCCGGCTTTCTGCTGATTCGATATTTGCCCATTAGTCCTGATTTTGGGAAAAAAAAAGAAGCATAAACGTTTAGTTAAATGTTGCTGAAGGTTTGGAGAGACACAGGTACCTGTGTCTCTCTGTTGTTAATCGCAGATTTTTTCTGGATTGAGGATGTTTTTGGCGTCAAAGGCTGTTTTTATATTGCGTAAAAGTTGCATATAAGTATCACCGGTTGTTTTTCTCAGGTATTCCCGTTTGGCGTAACCAATACCATGTTCACCCGATACATGTCCTCCCAGTTCTTTACCCTTTTTATACAACCGGTCAAAGGCAGCTGTCAGCTTTTTCCGGTAGGTTTCATCATCCATCTCATCCTTCAGCAGATAGACATGAAGATTCCCGTCTCCGGCATGTCCAAAACTGGCAATGCGGATATCCAGCTCTTTTTCTATCTGGCGGGTATAACGGATAAAAGTTGCGACGTTTTTTCGGGGAACCACTACATCGCATTCATCCATTTCTGTAGTAGATGCCTTGATGGCTTCCAGAAAAGCACCCCGGGCACTCCAGATTGAATCCTGTCTTTCCGGGGTATCTGAAATGAAAACATCCAGGGCTCCGGCATCCAGGCAGATTTGGGCGACCTTTTCATATTGTTTTTCCACTTCTTCCCGGGTATTTCCGTCAAATGTAAGCAGAAGATAGGCATCGGATGAGGCGTCCGGAAATTTTTTCCCTAAATAATCTTCCGCATTCAGGATTACCCGCCGCTCCATGTACTCGATGGCTGTGGGTATATTTTTGGATTTGATGATTTTTGGCACAGTTCCGATGGCTGATTCCAGGGTTAGGAAGGGGATCAGCAGGCTGATGGCAATCCGGGGCAGAGGTAATAGCCGCAGGGTGGCAGCCGTCACAATTCCAAGGGTTCCCTCGGAACCAATGATTAAATTCTTCAAGCTGTAACCGGAGCTGTCTTTTACAATTTTTCCGCCCATTTCCACTATTTCACCGTTGGGAAGCACCACTTCCAATCCCCGGATAAAATCCCGGGTGACTCCGTATTTCACAGCCCGCATTCCACCGGCGTTGGTATTGATGTTTCCTCCAATGGTGGCACTTTTTTCTGCAGGATCGGGAGGATAAAAAAGATCATGAGATTCCACGTATTTTGAGATTTCCATCAGCAAAACTCCCGGCTCAACAGTCAGGGTCAGATTGTCTTCATCCAGTTCAAGGATTTTATTCATCCTCACCAGGCTCAGAAGTATACCTCCTTTAACCGGCACGGCGGCCCCAACTAATCCGGTGCCTTGTCCACGCGGAGTAACGGGAATACACTTCTTCCAAGCGTATTTCATAATCTCTGCAACTTCTTCCCGGCTTTCCACTTCCACCACCACATCCGGATAACGGTGTATGCTTGCCAGCTCGTCGTGACTGTAATCCTCATGAATTGCTTCACCTGTCATCACCCGTTCCGGGTCACAGACCGATTTTAAAAATTCAATGTCTTCAGCATCTATCCGTTTATATGTGATACTCATGATGGATCTCCTTTGTGAGTCTGACCTTCTGGGGCCGGCAGGTTTTTCAATAAAGCGGGAATGACTTCATAGATATCCCCGATAATGGCATAATGGGCAATATCGAAGATGGTTGCTTTCGGATCTGTATTGATGGCGATGATATTTTCTGAGTTGTTCATGCCGGCGACAAATTGGACCGATCCGGAAACACCACATGTAATAATGAGTTTGGGTTTTACTGTCCGCCCGCTTAGGCCGATTTGGGTCCGGGGGTCTGTCCAGCCGGCTTCAATCAGGGGCCGCGTGGTGGCCATCATGCCGCCTAACCGGTCTGCCAGTTCACGAATCATGGATAAATCGGCCTCTTTTTTAACCCCTTTACCGGCAACAACAATGACTTCGGCATCTTCGATAGACTGAACTTTGTCTTTTTTTCGGACTTCCAGGACCCGGATACGGCTCTTCAGGCGTTGGGATGGAATATCCTCTATCACCAATTCACCCGAAGGATTTTCCGTTCGTTCCGGTGCGTCAAATATTTTATACCGGACTGTGGCAAACTGAGGCCGGTGATTCGGTGTATGGATATGAGCCATGATGTTACCGCCAAAGGCAGGCCGTATCTGATCCAAATCGGTGTTGTCCTGGACATCCAGAATGGTACAGTCCGCCGTGAGTCCCGTCCGGAACCTTGCAGCTGTCCGAGGCGCCAAAGACCGCCCCACTGTGGTTCCGCCCACCAAAACGATGGAAGGCCGAACTTTGTTGATGAAATCCTCAAAAACAGCGGTATAAGGCTCAATCCGAAAGTCTTTGAGCTCCGGTTTATCATAAACAAATATTTTATCGGCACCGTAATGCCGGAGTTCCTCTGCCTTGTCTGAAATGTGGTCTCCCATCATCAGACAGTATATGGGATGGCCGATTTTTGCTGCCATTTCCCTGGCTTTTCCTAAAAGTTCAAACGTGACGGGATGAATGTCTCCCTCCACATGATCTGCGTAGACGGCAATGCCCCGCCAGGCCGATTTGTCTACCTGGGGCTGTTCTTCTTCTACATATTCAAAGACATCTGGATATTTTTTAACACAAATCTTGCACATCTTGCAGGCGGCATTGATACTCAAATACTCGTTTGTGTATTCAATGGCATTGAATGGACATACGTCTACTAGCTCTTCGGGATTTTTGATGTTCTCCTGATGTATGATGATTTTTGCCATGATTACTCCCGAATAAATTTCAGTTCTTTAAGTTTTTCCGCCAATCGTCTTGCCAGTTCCTCACCGGTTCCTGTCCATACTTCACTCACCTCTTTTTTGGGTGGAGGAAAGATCTTCAGAACCTGTGTGGGCGAACCGTTTAGCCCATAATGATATATATCCTGGTCTTCCAAATCTTGGAGAGTGATATGGGGAATTTCCTTCGTCTGCGTTTTCAATTTTAACTTAAAGGAGGGGAGCCTGGGTGTATAAATGTCTTTTTCCACCGTGATGAGACAGGGAAACAAAACTTCCTGAATTTCGACTGTTTCGGGCATGTCCATTTCAACAGTAATAGCCTTTTCATCCATAGAAAGAATTTTCCGGACATTGGATACATGGGGGATTTGTAAGAATTCGGCAATTTCCGGACCCACTTGGGCCGTGTCCCCGTCCGTTGTCATTTTACCGCAGAGAAGCAAATCGAAATCCCCCATTTTCCGGATTCCCTGAGAAAGGGTATAGGCCGTAGCAAGCACATCAGCTCCTGCAAATTTTGGGTCTGTTAATAAAGCCCCTTCGTCCACACCCATCATATAGGCTTCACGGATAACCTGGGCTGCTTGCGGAGGTCCCATACTTAAAACTTTTATTTTTCCTCCCTGTGTTTCCCGGATCTTCAGGGCTGTTTCAATGGCATATAAATCGTATGGATTCATTTTGGAATCAATGCCGTCCCGCTTTAAAACACCGGTCTTTTCATCTAAATCCACCTCAGTTGTTCCGGGAACCTGCTTGATGCACACAAGAATATTCAAAGGTCTCTCCTTTCATGAATTCCAGTCATGTTTAAAACTTTAAAATTTAATAAAACAAACCTTCAGCTTCATGGCTTTTCATGAGCTGAGGGATAAAAGGAGGATAGTTTTATAGATTATAAGAGTACCGCCACAACGATAATACCGGTAAAGGTGATCATCAGGGGAAAGATGGCAATACTGAATTTTTTGGAGGAGGGATCCTCAAAAACCTGTACATCAAATTCATGGATAGTCGCTTTTTGATGGGCATCGATACACTCAATCCGGAATGTGTTCATACCCCGCTCGCTATTCCGGGGTTTCCACGTGATTAACCCCGTCTGTTCGTTCAATTCAGCCCAACGGGGCATCTTGACAGCTTTATACCGGACTTTGTCCCCGTTCAGATCCTCAGCGGTGATTTGATAGGAATAATCATATCCTGTCAAAGCCACCAGAATGGGTTTGGATGTAATTTCAGGTGGAATGTTGACAAACACCTTAAAGGACTGGCGGTCTGTCTGATATCCGTCACTGACTTCGATCTCAACAGGCCAGAATCCTTTTTGGCTGATATCGGGTGACCACATAATGGTTTTTGTGGAAGGATAAAGCTTTACCCCTTTGGGCGCGGAAACCAGGCGGAGTTCCATCTCCTGTTCGGCGTTTAAATCCTCAATTTCAACGGGATACTGCCATATATCTCCGTGATGGACAATGTTTTCAGGGACGGATACGATGTGTGGCGGACTGTTCACGTAGACCTGGAACGTGAGGGTATCAGAAACAATGGCATCAGTCGCACGGACTGTCACGGGATAGGTCCCGAATTGAAATGATTTTGGTGTCCACCGGAGTTCTCCCTCAGCACTCACGCCGAGCCCTTCCGGACCCTCAATCAGAACAAATTCCACCGTTTTATCCCGCCAGATTTTATGAAGGGGCAGATATTCCACGGGTTTTCCCAAAATACCGGCAAAAATTTCCCGAAGGGATATTTTTCCCGCATATTCGGGATTCACTTCCACAAAAAGATCAGGTCCTGCATGGTATAGATGCCGGACAGCGGGTCGGACATCCACCGTTTCCGTGTCTTTCTGGCTCGACTGCATCACCGGTACCGATTGTCTGCGGAGAAAGGTTTTTATCTGACGGTCTATCTGGGAAAATTCATCTTCATGTTCTACCTGGATGCGGTACAAATGGGTGGCATTTTTGTCTTCATATTGCAGAGGATATGTCCAAAGGCTGTCTGTAAAAGCCACCAGCGACGGAGGTGGGATTATCCGGACCGGGTCATTTACATACAACATTATCCGGATGGAATCGGCCGCAAACCCGTCATGGGCGATGACCGTCAATTGATGGTAATCATAATCGTCTTCACCTACACTCCACACAACACGTCCCAGGCTGTCCACATGTGCCGGGGGGGATTGCCTGCCGATGGAAAATCGGATGCGGGCATCGGTATTTTTATCTACCACCTTGCATGTGTATCCAAACATATCTCCGGGCATGAGAATTTTATCCATAGGCTCGGATACAATCTTCGGCGGACTGTTGACGTACAGTTTTAATTGCTGTTCATCTGATGACAAATCATCACTGGCAGTCACAATAACCTGATGGCTGTCCAGCTGACTTATATCCGGTACCCATTTGATAAGCCCTTCAGGGGATATCTCCATTCCCTTAGGGGCGTTGTTATCCAGGGTAAACCGGACACTTTTCACCTGACGGACGGTGTAAGGAGGTAGATTTTGTACCGGACGCTCCAAACATCCTGCCAGAATCTCTCCCAGGGTTATCTTTTCCTTTTCCTCATTTCCTGTCAGGGTTACCAGCAGGTTTTTTCCATAGTAAGTGATATTTTCAATTACCGGGCGGACATTCACATAACGATCCGGTTCCCCTTCACGTGCCACTGAAAGTGCCTCTTTAGATAAAATTTGCTCCGGTTTTATAGTGACTGGTCTATCAAAAGTAAATTCATACAGATTGGCTTGATTGCGATCCTGAACGGCTACCGGGTAAACCCAGGGCTTCTGAACCGGTAACACCACGGAGGTGGGGGATGAAACAATTTCTACCGGATCATTGACATAAATCATAAAACGTGCCGAATCAATGGAAAAGCCATCTGTTACGTGGACAGTTGCGATGTTTTCATCCAGGTTATCCAACCCGGGAGTCCAGTGTACCATGCCCTTTTTCGTGATGAACCCCTTTTCAAGCCCCTTTAATTCAAATTGAAATTCAGGATTTGAATTATTGTCACGGAGTTCCACTTGGAAAGAAAAGGTTTTGTTCACCGGGGTTGTTAAAAGCCGCTCCTTGTTTACAATTTTTACCGGATCGTTTACATAGACGGACCAGATGGTGCGGCTGGTATCTTTTTTATCACTGATTGAAAGATAGATGGCATGGGAATCCAGTTGTTCCGGCATGATTTTCCAGGTAATAAGGCCGGTCCTGAGATTGTATACAGCTCCTTCAGGAGCAATCCATTCCAGATTTAAAGAGCCGGGATCCAGCTGATCCAGCGCGACGGTTCTTGAAAAGATCTCACCGGGTTCCAGGATGGCGTCAAAAGCCATACGGCGATTTCGGACCCGGGTCATGATATCTGTATCCGGTGTTTCAGCGGGGATGATCACCAGGGAATCCCCCCAATCTGTTTTCTGAAGGCCCACATTCTGCGGCTTGTTTTTACTTGTATCCAAAAGGGATTTCAGTTCCACCAACATATTTTCCCTGTCTACCATCCCAATAATTTCTTCATCGGGTATTTCAGAAACCAGAGGACTCAATGTCAACACACGATTCGCTGCATCTGTCCCGGCGGCAAAAATCCGGCTCTGAGCAGGAGCATATGCATAGCCCTCTGTCGGTTCAAAAGAGATATGTTGCGATCTTCGGAGTATATATTGTCCCGTTTCACGGTCCTTTTTAAACACATGGACCGAATCGCGATAAAAGGTAAGTAGGGACCGGCCGTCTGTATCCATCCGGGTCAGGGGACCCTTCATATCCAAAGGTAAAAAGACAAGCCCTTTTTCCGTATCGTTTCTAATCAGGGCACCCCGGTTTTGTTCATTGATCAGTAACACATCTTCACGACTGTCCGGAAAAGGTTTCAGTGTTTCAAACCGAAGAGATTGGGCGGGAAAAGATTTACCTGCTGTACTTAACCGGGCTTTTTCAATACTTTTTCCATTCTGAAGGGTCACCAGGGTGAAATCATAGGACTTATCAGAAATATTTTGCATGGTGAATATGATATCCGCCAGAGGTTTCCGATCCCAGTAAACCACAGAAAAATCGAGTTTTCCTGCTTCTGACAGGAAATCTCCCGAACTGATTTCTGGACCTAGAGACCAGTCCTTATTTTGTATACCTCCGTTTTCTCTTAAAATAAAAATCTTACGGAGTGATCCACGAAATAAAATGGCCAGTTCGGTCTCATCGGAGGTGGTATAATGACCGGGTACGATTTTTACCGGCTGAGCCCGAGTAAACCGGTCCACCCTGAGGGATACGAGGCTTGTGGGCGTATTGGGAAAAGCATCACCCGTCCATTCAAACACCCGAAACCAGTCTGCTTCATCCATTCCACGGGGAACCACATCGTTATTCAGTAGGAGACATATTTCGGGTCGACCATTTTCGTTCAAATCGGTTATGGCAAAATCACTGAACATTCCCTGCCGATCATCGGGATATGCCGTACGCCAGATTTCTGTTACACCGGTTTGCTCGTCCAAATGATAGACTATCAGGGTGGATTTTCCCCTAAATCGGGAAGCCGGAGAGAGTAACACAGCCGTGACAAGTGATTGGTCGTCACTTAGGCTTTCAATAATTTCCCATTTGTCCACCGAACTGCCGTTGATGGGGATTTTCCATACCGGAGAAGCAACAACACTGCTCACAAGAGCAAGTGTAAGCAAAAGAACCATCAGGGTTTGTTTCATAGGCTTCCACTCAGGTATAGCTTAATGAAGATTGATATTTAACCGAAATATATTCAACCTTATAAATGTAGGCTCACACCCCTTGAAAATCAAGGAAAATCGCAGATGGTCACAAGAATTTATATTGATATATGGCCGTTTATCCCGCTAAATTTAATATGTCCATGAATAATTGATTGGAATGATCCGTGAAAGCACTGCGTGATTTCTTCTATATCTTAAGTATTGTGCTCATTTTTTTTCGCTATTTGCCTGCCGATGAAGGGAATGTTTTTGAGGGAGGTATTTCCTATATCCCCTCCATTTTAAATCTTCGTGGAGAGGGTTTTCAGAATTTGCCGGATATGTATCGCGGCGGAAATACAAGCTGGACCGGTGAGGATTTGACAGGGATCTGGATTTTACACGGTGTGGAAGGATATCTGCACTTTGTGGGGAATACCTCGCTGGGTGTGGAGGTATTTGGCGGTGAAAAAAATTTTTCGGGTATGGCCCAGGACACCTCACTTTTTGCCGGTGCCGATCTGGCTGGTGTCGCCGCTTTTGTTGAATGGGGCGTGCCTGCAGGACGGCGTTTTGAAGTATTGGTGGGGGGAAGTTTCGGACTGAATCGTTTCCGGATCCATTACTCCGCCGTAAAAAGGGTTCCCGCCTGGAATGAACTGGCAGATGCCCGGATAAGCCCTCTGACATGTACGACAATGGATTCAGGAATCCGCGCCTGTCTTAAACCATATATCTCCCTAAAATACCGTATCATGGATCGTCTGGGTTTTGAAATGTCCACTTCCTTGCTGGTGAGCCGCTATCCACAGTCCGGATGGACCATCAACGGACATATTCCCCTTGGGGATGGCGTGGAAATGTCTGTCTATTCACCGGGTATTCATCTGGGACTTATGTTAGGATTGTAATGATGAAAAAAATATTTTTATTTTCCGTGCTCATTTTCACCTTGTCCATGCCCCTTTTCGGATCTACCGAGTTTTATGAAGAATTCAGGGGTGGTGGCATTGGTTATGCCCCTACACTGGTCATTTATGATGCAAATGAGTTCGGTTTTCCAGGGATGAATATGAGCTGTGATTTCTCCGGAAACCGTTATTTTCACGGACTCCAGGGGTGGGGGGATATCAATGATCGCTGGCGGATTGGTGCCTCACTTCTGGCCGGCACAGCGGAAAATTCAGAAGCATCTGGAGGGATGATCCGCTATGCGGTGTTTTCACAGGTGAGCGGTTTTCTCTTTCTCGAAGGAATTATCCCCTTCTCTTATCACACGCAGCTTGCCCTGAATCTATCTGGAGGTGTCACGGCCCTCTCTGCCGAGTATTTTGAATCAAGCCCCACCCGGGACTGGACCACACTCTTTGTAGGTCCCCTCACAGCAACTAAACTGACTGCCCGGAAAATTCCCACCCTCATGCCTCAACTCTCTTTCCTGTACCAGTTTTCCCGAAGATCCGGTATGAGAATCAACGGAGGACTTCTTTTGATGGCCGTCAGTACGGATCAATGGAAAGTCAACGACAGGGTTACCGTTTCCAACGGGTTTGATGGTGAATTACTAAAGATTATGGCCCCGGTTTTACAGATGATGATCTATTTCGGTATGTAAACTTTATTTACTTTGGGATTTTTTATGTGAAAACAACCAGGGGAGCATCTCCGGTTCTTCATACGCCGGTTCCCAGGAACCATGTCCCGCATCGTTGTATTCCGTATACCTGAATGTGGCACCGGCTTTTTCAAGAGCCAAGGCCATAGAGCGGGATAATTCCACCGGGACCACTCCATCATCCGAACTGTGGAAAATCCATACCGGGATATGGGCAATCCGGGGTGCTGTGGATGTATCACCACCTCCGCAAATGGGGACTCCTGCTGCAAACAGATCCGGCCAGCGTGCCAGCATATCCCAGGTGCCAAATCCTCCCATGGACAGACCGGTCACATATATCCGGTCCGGATCAATAGGAAGGGTTTCTGTGAGTTTCACGACCAGATCGTGGACCATTTTTAGGGGTTTTGAAGGATTTTCAGGCATGTGGTGGACGGAAGAATCCCATGTTGCTTCGACCCAGCGGCTGCCTTCAGGACACTGGGGAGCCAAGACAAAACAGGGGTAATTTTTAACATTTTCAGGTTTTTGAAACAGGTAGGTTCCATGAGTTAACTGCCGGGTATTGTCATTTCCCCGTTCTCCGGATCCGTGAAGAAAGACAACCAGAGGATACAGTTCGCCCCGCCGGGGTTTAACCGGTTCCAGTAAGCGGTAAGGTAGTGAATCTGTCCCGGTAGTAAATACATGAGGTGTATATTCGGGAATATACGGCTCTGGCGGCCGGATAGACGCACATCCTGCCAGATAAAGCATACAGATCAATATCAAGATGGGGCCTTTCATAGCATCTTCCTTTCGTTATTTCATGGATTGAATGTCCCAGGGAAGGATAATCCGGCCGGGTGTGTTCAGTTCCGGATGAATTCGCATCACTGCCAGTCCGGCATATCGAGAACTCCCTGCTGTTTTTTCAAGCCAGGTTTTCCATGGGGTTTCAAAGGTGGTCCACCGGCTGTTGGAGGCTTCCCGGATAAACATTCCCCTCTCATTTTTGATCAGGATCAGCATGTGCGCCGAAAAGATATCCTCTTTATTGGCAAACAGCAGAGCCAGGATATCCCCGTTTTGAAAACGGTCCTCCACTTCATCAAGATCTTTCAGAGGGATATAATCCACCTGGAGGGTCCTGTCTGGTTTGATATAACGCAGGTCACGAATGCCCTTATCCTGGAAAAAGGCTCTGTGCGAAATGGTTCGGGTCAGGGTCCGTGTGTATTGCCCCCCAACTTTATTGCTCACATTGCTTAAAAGCCAACGGTTTTCCGGCATCCAGTCCGCCATGGTGTAATGATTTCGCGTCCGCATTCCAATAATGCCGTTTTGATAACGGATCTGCTGAAGATTGTTGAAAAAATTGTCCCAGCTGTCCGAGATGGATAAAGCCAGTACATGTTCGCAATACACCATACAGTTGGTGGAATCCAGGTTATATAGGGGCTGGTTTTCCAGCAGTGCCCATTCACCATCCCCCGTAGCGGTCCAGCTATAGGGCATTCCCAGAAAAAGGCGGGAATAATAGGCGATTCGGTCTGTAATTGTGGCCTCGCCTGAAGCATTCTCCCGAAGCATGGAATCGATTTGAGCATGGGAAAAGGTGGATATGACCGCCGTATTTTCCGGGATTTTTCCGCCCTGAACCGGAATAAGGGGGAAAACCAGCAGGATAGACAAGATCATGACTTGAAACATTTGTTTATGTAACATGGTTTCCTCCGCTTTGATATGCAAATTAGAATTTTTCTCCGGGAAAGTCTATGGAATCCCCACAGGTATCGCCGATTGAGAAAAATTATTCTCTTATGACAAATAAAAATTATACATTCAACTTATGACAGAAAAGAAAACAGCATCAAAAACCAGCATGAAAGCGGCGGTTTTTCGTCATGCATATGAACCCCTTACCATAGAAGATATTCCCCTTAAGCCTCTCAAAAGCACTGATGTTCGTGTCCGCATTGAAACCTGTTCGGTATGTCATACAGATTTGCAGTTTATTGACCGGGGTTTGGCCACTTCCAAAACCCCGCCCTTGATTTTGGGGCATGAAATCGCCGGAGTAGTTAAGGAAACGGGAAAAAACGTCACCAGTTTTGGTGTGGGAGACCGTGTGATTGTCCCGGCGACTATCAGTTGTGGCAAATGTCTGGCCTGCAAATCCTGGAATGAAACCCAGTGTGAAAACCTGAAAATTCTGGGAAATCATATCGACGGTGGGTATGCTGAATACATCTCTGTGGACCAGAACCAGCTGGTAGACCTGCCCGATGAATTTCCCTTCGAATTAGGGAGCCTTATCAGCAATGTTTTTGTCGGTGCCCTTCATTTGGTGTATGACCGCGTGAATATCCGGCAGGGTGAAACGGTGGTTATTTTCGGTTGTGGTGGTTTTGGTCTTTCTCTCCTCCAGATGGCAAAATTGAAACAGGCCCAGGTGTTCATGGTAGATATTTTTGACTGGAAACTGAATATTGCCCGGGATTATGGCGCCGATGGCGTGTTGAATTCCAATAAGAGTAAAGTGTGTGAAGAAGGGGTAAGCGATATGATTCGGGGGAAAGCCGACGTGGTGATTGAAACCATCGGAACTCCCAGAACCATGGTACAGGCCATGAATGTCCTGCATAAAGGTGGACGACTGGTTTTGAGCGGCTATTCAGAGAACACCATTCCCTTTTTGGCAGGCCGGATTATTATAGATGAGATGTCTCTCATCGGTTCAGTGGGGGCTCCTATGCGGGAAATCCCGGACGTGATTAAACTTTTAAAAGACCGTAAGATCCGTTGGCAGGAAATGGTATCTGGCCATTATCCTTTGTCACAGATCAATGAAGCTTTCAATACCCTGAGAATGGGGCATTCCATCCGGACGATGGTTCACCCCAATCAACAGGAAACTTGAATATGACAGATGTGATGCGATCCGGTTTTTATAATGATTTTGATCGTGAAACTCTGGGGCCCCGGAATAAAAAAGATTACCGGTCAGTGTTTCAGGTAGACCGTGACCGGATTTTATACAGCCCGGCTTTCCGGAAGCTCCAGAGCAAAACCCAGGTTTTCTTAAGCGGAACCTATGATTTTTATCGTACCCGCCTGACACACAGTCTGGAAGTGGCTCAGATCGGCCGTTCCATAGCAAATGTCCTGAATCGGAAAGTCCTCAGGGAAAATGCCATTGATTCGGATCTGATCGAGGGAATCTGCCTGTCTCATGATATTGGTAATCCCCCCTTTGGCCATGCAGGTGAAGCGGCTTTGAACGAACTGATGAATCATGCCGGCGGTTTCGAGGGAAATGCCCAGACATTAAAAATTGTCACAGAAAAAATTCATGACAGTGATGAAGGGGACGAAGGGATGAAACCTTCCAGGGCATTTATTGACGGAATTATGAAATATAAGATTTTGTGGTCTGAAAGTGACAAAAAGGGCAAATTTCTCTACGATGATCAAAAAACTTACGTGGAATTCCTCAGTCCGGATGGAACCATGTATCGCGAACGGAGCCTGGAGTGCAGTATTATGAACTGGGCCGATGATGTAGCCTATGCCCTTCATGATCTGCTGGATGGGTATCAGGCAGGCTTTATTTCCCGGAAAAACGTGAATGAATGGGCTGAAAATCACCCTGTCCGGGGGGAAGAAGAACAGGTGATAGAGCGTCTGCTGGATCCACTGGAATACAAGGTGCACTTTGAAAAGTACATTGCTGCCCGGACGGGGGACTTTATCGAAAATGTGACCCTGATTGCTTCAGATCATCCCATGAAAGATATCAGTAACCGATATAAATACATTCTTAAAATCCCCGAAGAAATTATCCGGGAAATTGAGGTATACAAACAGATTGCCGTGGATCTGATGTTTAAATCCCCTCAACTGGAACAAATTGAATTTAAGGGGCAGTATATACTGAAACAGATTTTTTCTACTTTTCTTCAGGGAAATCCCGATTCATTTCATCTGAATCGCCGTATCCTTCCCGAAGAGGTCCGAAGCCGGCTCAATAAAATCCCTGAAGATGATTATATCCAATCCGCCCGGATCATCTGTGATTATCTGGCGGAACAAACGGACCAGTCTTTGCCGCGGCTGTATAAACGTCTTTACGATCCGGATTACGGTTCCTTTTCTGATCTGATATGAAAACACTTACCCTTTGGACCCCGGGCCTTGTAGAATACGGGAAAGCCTGGGACGCACAAAAGCAAATCCATGCCCTTCGCCGTGAAGAAAAAATTGGTGATACATTAATTCTTTTGGAGCATCCCCATGTGTATACCATCGGTTGGCATGGAGACCGGAGTAATATCCTGTTTGATGAGAAAACGCTCCGGGAAAAAGGGATTTCAGTGTATCACATCGACCGGGGGGGGGATGTGACCTACCACGGACCTGGTCAGTTGGTGGGGTATCCTATTTTTCATTATGAAAATTTAGGCTTTTCAACCCGTCGTTTTGTACATTCCATCGAAGAAGTAATAATCGTAACCCTTGCCCGTTTCGGACTTACAGCAAAACGGGACCCCTTATATCCTGGTGTGTGGATAGGTACCAATAAAATCTGTGCCATAGGTCTCCGTGTGATTGACGGCGTGTCCATGCATGGATTTGCCCTGAACCTTCGAACCGATCCTACCTATTTCGAGGGAATTATTGCCTGCGGTATTCAGGATCGGGGTGTAACATCACTGGACAGGGAAATGGAAAAACAAAAAAAACCTCTACCCGATCAAAAGACTGTTATATTAGAACTCACGAACACCTTTAAAAAGGTGTATGGATTTCACCGGATTCAGTCTTTTTCAGACAAATCATCTGTTCCCGGTTTAAGTTGACTTACCGGTTCATCGTCCCGTTCAATCTCAACATTAGAAATTCGGTCAAAAGATTTGGTAATTTTTTCGGTGGATGTGTGTATCTCTTTCACATCTTTTTGAACTGTATCGATATGCTTTGTCAGGTTATTCCATCGTAAACGGTACCGCTTAAAATCCTCGGCCAGTTTCAGGATCTCTTTCTGGATGATATCCGCGTATTCTTTTCGTTTCATATCATTGAGGATGGTCTGGGTGGTGTTTAAAAGGGCCAGAAAGGTAGAAGGAGAGACCATACTGACTCTGTGTTTCCAGGAGTAATCTACCAGATCATAATGGTAAGCATGTAGTTCAGCAAAAATCGCTTCTGCAGGCAAAAACATGATGGCCTGTGAGGATGTTTCGCCAGGGATGATATATTTCGAGGAAATATCATCGATGTGTTTCCGAATGTCTTTTTTAAATAGGTCAGCACTCCGTTTCCGCTGCAACTCATCCAGAGACCGGTCCGTCATGCGTTTGAAATTTTCCAGGGGAAATTTGGAATCAATGCAAATCATCCCGGTTGGCTCAGGAATAAAGAGAGCAGCATCTGCCACCATTCCATTGGATAAGGTATACTGCAGACGATAAATCTGCTCGTTGCGGTCCCCGAAGACGGCACTTAAAATCTGATGAAGCTGAACCTCTCCGAAGATGCCCCGGCTTTTTTTATCTGTGAGAATATCCTGAAGGGATATGACGTTGGTGGAGAGGCTGTCGATTTTTCGTTGGGCTTCATCAATTTTTGCCAGACGTTCAATCACGTTGTTAAAGGTTTCGTTGGTCTTTTTAAAACCCTCATTCAAATTTTCCAGCACTTTGTGGTCTATCTGGGTCAGCTTGCTTTCTGTTGTCTCCGTTAGTTTTTCAAAATTCCGGGTCAGAATCTGATTCAGGTTATCTTTAAACAGGCCGAATTCTTCTGTCAGCTGTTTGCTGTTTTTTCCCAGGACGGTGGACAAGTGCTCCTGGAAACTGCTGATTTGACGGGTGGATTCAAGCTGGGCATGGTGGAGGATATCTTTCAGTTCCGTAAATATGTGGGATTGGTGCTCTTTCAGGCGGGATTCGGTTTTTTCCGGCAGGTCTTCGATTTTCCCCTGCTGGGTGATAAGAGAATCCCGTAGGGGTGTGAATTCCTCTCGGATGACCGATTCAAACCGTTTCGGCCTCAGACGGATCAGGAGGATGATGAGGAAAACAAGGATAAGGGCTGTACTTCCGATGACCAGGATATCTGTCATTGAATGACTCCGGTTTGTGGATTATAAAAAGAAGTTAACCAAATTCATTCAAGATATCATCGGTGAATACATACCAATTCCTTGAATTCATCCCGGAATTAGTCATAAATTCCCTGTGATAAAACAAGGGCAGGTGATTCTATGGATTTTTTCAGCAGATTTTATGGTGATACCCTCATTTTTAAACCAAAGAATGTCCTGTTGGATGATTTGGGAACCTTAAGGTTTAAAAGGGAATTGATGATGGCTCTCGGAAAAGGGGAGATTAAAACCATCATTATCAATTTATCCACGGTGAAGATGCAGGATAGTACGGGATTGGGAGCGTTGCTCTTTGGCCGGCGATACACACTCGGAAAGGGCGGCGAATGTATCCTTGTTTTTCCGGCCCCCAAGGTCATGAACCAACTGAAACAATCCAAGCTCACCGACTCTTTCCGGATTATTGATAAAGATGAAGAGTATCAGGCACTAAAAAAAGAACTGGAGGAATCCCTGAATATTCCGGAACCGCTGGAAGAGGAAGAAGAACTGGAGGAACTGGAAGAAGAAGAGGATAACGGGCAGGATAAGTTGATATACGACGGTATGCCTGAACCGGTCGTCCCTAATGATGATGATTTTACCTTTGAAGAATAAATAAATGTTATTGTCATTGGATCTGACCCTTTTTCGTCTTATCAATCAGGTATGGGTGCACCCCTGGCTGGATATTTTTTTTACCTTTATCACCCAAGCGGAAACCTGGATTCCCGTATGGCTTGGCTTGGCTGGATATTTTCTTATTTGGGGTAAGCGAAAAGGGCGGGTGACCTTTTTGATAATGCTGCTGGCTTTTGGAATCACCGATTTTACAGCAGCCCGGCTGATTAAACCCAATGCCGGTCGCATCCGTCCCAGCCGGCTTTTGCGTGAGTATGAACCTCTTAAGGAGAAACAGGAAACACTCCGGGCGGAAATACACTCCATGAAGACAGTCCCGCCGGCCCTGGAAGATTCTTTAGCCGTGTTGACGGCAAAGGTCCGCCATTTTGAGGATTCCCTTTCCATTACACCGGAAAAAATCCGTGCCCTTAAACAGATTCGCCGTCTGGATGGCTATGGCGGGCGGTGGACTTTTCCATCAAATCATGCCGCCAATTTTTTTACCCTTGCCGCAGTCCTGACTTTTTTCTACCGCAAACGACGCTGGATACCCTGGCTGATAGCTGTTTTGGTTGCTTATTCACGGGTTTATGTGGGACTTCACTATCCCTTGGATGTCTTGGCCGGTGCCATTCTTGGATTTGTTATCGGCAGAGGGTTGTGTGTCTTGTGGCAGGCCTGGCTGTATCATAAAATTCTGACAAAACAAAAAAGCGCCGAAACGGCGCTTCCTGATGAATCATCGAATGTAAAATCTTAGTTAATGATGTCTTTTTTAGGCTTTAGATGGATTGTCTGATTCTGGGGATGGCGGATTTCTTTTATCTCACCAAAAGTCTGCTCATACCGGTGAATGTTGACTTCAAGGGTCTTTAAAAGGGCTTTGGCATGCTGTGGATTCAATATGATTCGGGATGCCACGTTTGCTTTGGGCATACCGGGCAGAACCTGGCAGAAATCTAGAATAAACTCCGAAGCGGAATGGGTAACAATCGCCAGGTTTGAGTAATCTCCTGAGGCTTTTTGTTCACTCAGGTTAATCTCCATTTTCTTCGATTTTTGATTTTTCTCGTCGTTCATAAATCTCCCTTAATCATCGTCGTCTTCTGAACCGGCATCATCTTCGGACATATCGTCTATTTCGGAAGGATCAAAAACCGTATAGTCTTCCGGAGTATCCTGATCTTCATCAATGTCCTTGACGTACTCTTCCTCAACACTCATCATGTTGTTCGATAAAAAGCCGCCCGGCTTCTGAGGTGCCTCAACATCCGTTATGTCCTCTTCGTCCAGTTCATTGGTTTCATATTTCATGAAATCACTACCATACAAATCTGTATCAAAAAAATCAATGTCCTCAACAATCCCCTGGGCCACCAGGTATTCAAGGAATTCAATATACTTGGGATCCCGCAGCTTAGTTTTGCAGTGGGGACACACCAGGTTTTCCTTAAGATCTTCGGCCGTGAGGGGTTCTTCACATTCGGGACAAACGAGTTCATTAAAGTATTTGGTCATACAAACCTCTCCTAATTTGGGCGATAATCTACATTTCCAAATGCTTTATTGCAATGAAAATATTTTACTCCTTCTCTTCATTAACAATGTGCGATAAATAATAAAAGGTTACAGCGATTTTTGTTCCGGAATGATCAGCCCTGCCATCATCAACAGGGATTCGAATCCAGTGTCGTATGAACTGGTTTCACGAAGTTTCAAGGTCATGCTTAAAAGAGAGGCGCTGAAAACATTGTAAAAACCCAGCGATGCTTTTTCCGAACGGGTGGCAATCAGGTAATGGGACAGGATATATGGGGAAATGTTCAGATCAATGCCGATGTCACATGTCTCCGTAGCTGTTTTGGCCACCATCTCTTCTGTAATGGGAAAAGTCGTTGGTTTAACGGCCGGGAGGATGTAAATGTTTTTGTAGCACCGCATGCCTCGGATAAAATCTTCAAAAGCGGGAGGGACCAGAACGGAAACATGCAGGGAGGGGTTTTCTGATAAAATCTGGCTCAGCAAATGGTTAACGACATGAATATGCCGGGTATCATCAGGAAGTGAAATAAAAATTTTGCGGACATCTGCTTTCAACGTGTTCCAGTTTAAAGGTTCTCCAGGTTGAGGCAGGATGTTTTTCCCTCTTAACAGGCGGATCCAATTTGTGTAACGAAAGTGTTTAAGCATGTTTTCTCCGTAACTTCAAAAATTACACGCGTCCATGTGATTTAACAAGTCCCGTTTCAGACAAAAAATTTTTCTCTTAGAGATCTGCGCAAATCAAGGAGAAAGAGATAAGAAAAAATGAAGGGAAAATCAAAAAATCACTTTGACTTTAATTTCTCTATATTGTATCATATCTAGGGCTGAACACAATATATTGTGTTAAAAAGTAAAAAAGCAGCAAGTCAACACAACCCGAATCGGGAGTCTTCTTATGTTTGAAAAAATGTTTTTGCATCAGGGTAAGCTGTCACGGATGGTAGGAGAAAAGAAGATTGAAACCTACCGGACTATCTATGAACATCTGAAGACGGCCATTGAAAATCAGGAACTGCCTCTCCATCCCGATTACCTGTGCGGGAATGATCTGGCAAATAGCATTTATAAAAAGAAATATTTTTTAAAAGATATAAATGGTGAACTCATTGAAAAACGCCCTGAGGATGTTTTTTGCCGTATTGCCTCATTTGTTGCATCTCAGGAAACCACAAAGATCAAACAGAAAAAATGGGCTGAGGCTTTTTACAAAGATTTATATGAAGGGTACTGGATGCCCGGGGGACGGGTATTGGCCGGGGCGGGTGATCTGTACCGGCTCAAGACGCTGGCAAACTGTTTTGTTACCCGGATTGAAGATGACGATATTGAATCCATTTACAAGGCGGCAGCTGAGTGTGCCCGCACCTATTCATATGGCGGCGGGATTGGTGTAGATATTACACCCCTCCGCCCACGGGGATCTGTGGTACACAATGCTGCTGATACATCCACCGGAGCCGTATCCTTTATGGAACTCTATTCCATGACAACGGGACTCATTGGTCAATCGGGCCGCCGGGGAGCCCTGATGCTGACCATTGATATTAAACACCCCGATATTTTCCACTTTCTCAATGCTAAAAAATCACCTAATTGGGTCTCACAACAAATCGTAGAACAATGTCGCTGGTCTGGAAAATTTGACGAATCCCAGCTGGATCTTATCCAAAAACAGGTGGTGGAAAATACACAGATCCGTTTTGCCAACATATCGGTGAAGGTGACCGATGAATTTATGAATGCGGTCAAGGAAGAGAAACGGTATGGCAGGGACCGGATTATCATTTACCGGAAAAAGAATAAGCAGCGTCTGATGAGGGCTTATCAGAAAGACGGATATTTTTATTCTCTGGGCATTCCCAACAAAGATATCCGGGACTACGAAGAATTGAAGGTCTTTGATTCCTATGCCCTGTTCAGTCAGTGGATGGAAGATCAGTTGGGCAAAACCGTTTCCCAGATAGATTTGAAGGATTCCACGAAACGGGATGTTTATGGAGATTATTTGGTGGAGACAGAGGATGAAAACCAAGAGTTGGCCATTCATTTCACCGGTGATTTTCTTCTCTATTTTGGTTCCGATGAGACCAATGAAATCCGGGAGCTGGTCAAAGCGAGGGACGTGTGGGACACGCTTATTGAATCCAATTACCGGACCGCTGAACCAGGACTTATGTTCTGGACGAAAATGAGCCGGTATTCACCGTCCAACTATGTAGGACGCCCTATCATTTGCACCAATCCCTGCGCGGAGGTTCCTCTGGAAGATGGAGGTGCCTGTAATCTGGGTTCGGTCAATCTGGCCCGTTTTGTAAAAAATGGTTTTATGGATTCAGCCTCGATTGATTGGGAGAATCTGGAAAAAGCCGTGTATAACCTGGTCCGTTTTCTGGACAATGTGGTGAGTTGGAATCAGGTTTTGAATCCCCTGGAAAAACAACGGGATGCCGCCGGTGAAACCCGACGCCTTGGAGTGGGTATTATGGGAATCGCTGATATGCTCTATCAACTGAAAATCCCTTATGATAGTCCCGAAGGAGTAGCCTTGATGGACAAGGTGATGCAGTTCATTAACAACAAAGCTTATCTGGCATCCTCCAGACTGGCCAAGGAAAAAGCACCCTCCGATATTTTTGAATATGAAGATTATGCAAATGGTCCCTTTTTCCAGGAAGCTCTGGCAGATGAGGTCAAAGAGCATATACGACATCATGGCCTCCGAAATATTGCCATCACTTCCATTGCTCCAACCGGCACTATTAGCAATATTATCCGGGGTGTGTCTGTAGGACGGAAAAATTATATTGGGGTTAGCGGTGGAGTGGAACCGGTTTTTGCCCTCTTTTACACACGCCGGGCTGAATCCTTTGACAACCAGCTTTTTAAAGTTTTTCATGCCTCGGTCCAAGCCTATATCGATATGTTTGAACTTACGGACAAAGTGGCAAAGATCGAAACAGAGGAAGAATTAAGAAAATTTTTGCCGGAATCCTTTTTCTGTACGGCTCACCATATCTCTCCTGAACGACGGATTGAAATCCAGAGTGTCTGCCAGAAATATGTGGATCACTCCATTTCGTCCACGATCAACCTGCCGGAAGATATTGAGCCAGAGGTGATTTCAAATATTTATCTCAAAGCATGGGAAAAAGGATTGAAGGGTGTAACGGTTTACCGGGACGGAAGCCGCTTCCCCATCCTTACAGCAGATAGTAAACCATCTGAGTTTCAGGCTTTTAAGGATAAAAAGTTTGAGGTGGATGCCGGACATGAAAAACGGATCTTTTTTGGTGACGAGGTGATGAGAATGCCGGATGGCACTCTAACCACACCCTTTCATTATTTCAGATCCCTTGGAATTAAAAACAATCAAGATATTGAGGTTGTGTGATGCTTACGTTAAACAGCGAATTTAAAATCCGGGAAGTTAAACCAAAGGAAAAACCAACGGCAGACAAACCGGTGGTCCAACCCCAAAAACCACAACCCTCCAATAACCTAATGCGTCCCGATGTGGTAGATGCCAAAGTCTATAAAGTGAAAAGCCCTTTCGTAAAATTCAGTGTCTATATCACCCTGAGTTACGTATGGGAAAACGGGAAAAAACGACCTATGGAAATTTTTATCAATTCCAAGGATCTTACCCATTCTGCTGAGTATGCCGTGCTGACCCGTTTGATATCTGCTATCTTCCGTCGTGCAAGTGACCCCTATTTCATCCTGGAGGAACTGCGCAGCATTTATGACCCGAATGGAGGATATTTTAAAAATGGGAAGTATATCCATTCCTTTTATTCGGAAGTCGCCGATGTCATTGAACGCTTTTTCAAGGATGAAGGCATGATCAAATCGGATAAAAACGTTGAAGATACCCAAATTAGCATTCCCATTGAAACTCAGATACAAAAAAAAGAGACATCCTCTCACGAGACCATGATTTCCGATGCCAGCTTTAAAATTTGTCCCGAATGTAATGCCAAGGCTCTGAAATTTGAAAACGGGTGTGAATTTTGCGTTCAGTGTGGTTATACCAAGTGTGATAAATGATGGCGGTTAAAATCAAAAGACTTTCCCCCCATGCCAGCCTTCCTTCCCGTCAGCATAGTTATGATGCAGGATATGATGTGACGGCCGTTGAGGAAACGTTAATCCCTGCAGGAAAATGGGCCTTGGTCAAAACGGGTATTGCAGTGGAATTACCCGGTGATATGGAAATACAGGTCCGTTCCCGGAGCGGACTTGCGTTAAAATATGGCATTTTTTGCCTGAATGCTCCCGGAACGGTAGATGCCGGTTACCGCAATGAAATTGGTGTGATTCTGGCCAATTTCTCTCAGGAGGATTTCCTGGTCCACCGGGGGGATCGTATTGCCCAATTGATTTTTCAAACACCGAAACATCCTGAGTTGGTGGAAGTGAATGATTTAAGCGATTCAGACCGTGGACTGGGAGGATTCGGCAGCACAGGTCGTTAGGATATTCACCTGAGGACGGGAGATGGAATGGAATTTTTAGAATTGGTCAATACCCGTTATAGTGTGCGTCACTATAAATCTGACTCTGTTCCGGAGAAAGATTTAATGAGCTGTTTGGAAGCCGCCAGACTGGCACCGTCCGCATCCAACTCCCAACCCTGGGAATTTATTGTGATTAAAACGCCCAAACTTCGGAAACGTATCGCCGAAAGTACTTTTTCCAGCCTTGTCTCTTTTAACAAATTTGCCCTTCAGGCACCACTCATTGTGGTTGTTCTTATGAAAAAAGGACACATGTTGGCACAGATTGGTACCTCCCTTCAGGGAACACCCTATTCTCTCATTGATATCGGCATTGCGACAGAACATTTTTGCTTACAGGCAGCCGAACGTGGATTGGGGACCTGTATACTGGGGTGGTTCGATGAAAAAAAAGTCCGGAAGCTTTTGGAAGTTCCCAGATCCAAAAAAATCGCCCTTCTTATTACTGTCGGATATCCTGCAGACTCACCAAAACCGAAGAAGCGGAAAGAGATGAAAGCGATGGTGAAGGTATTATAAAAGTGACGCGTCACGCGTGACAAGTGACGAGGGGTAATCTCATATGTCCACCTGAAAAATGGGGTGATTGTTTCGATTGGTTCGATTAGTTTGATTGGTTTGATTGGTTTGATTGGTTTGATTGATTTGATAGGTACATCCGGAGTGAATTAAAACACGAACTTCCAGCTTCTGACTTCTTATGTATGATTCATTTGATTGAATAGCAAGAAACAAAGTTTAGGTCGCGAGGGTCATGAACGTTCATTGACCCACGTCACCCAATTCATCATTCATCATTCAATTCATCATTCATCATTCATCATTCATCATTCATCATTTATCATTTATAATTTTCCAATTCCTCTGCGTTCTCTGCGCCCCCTGCGGGAGGAATAATTTAAAATTCTCCACCCTCACTCTATGGCAGAGCACGCTCAGCCCCTACAACTCTCCCATTGTTTATCCATCATCCTCTAACTAAATTTCGCCCGGTATGACAGAGACGCAGAGACTGAAAGAAATCAGACGGCGGAGAACCTTCGCGATTATCTCCCATCCGGATGCAGGTAAAACAACTCTCACGGAAAAACTCCTCCTTTTTGGCGGTGCTATCCGGGAAGCAGGTGCTGTAAAATCCAATAAAATTAACCGCAATACCATATCTGACTTTATGGAAATTGAACGCCAGCGCGGGATTTCCGTGGCTACCTCGGTGATGGGATTTGAATATAACGGAATTAAAATCAACATTTTAGATACGCCCGGACACAAAGATTTTGCCGAAGATACCTACCGGACTCTCTCTGCCGTGGATAGTGCCATCATTGTCATAGATGTGGCCAAAGGGGTGGAAGAGCAGACGGAAAAACTGGTGGGTGTGTGTCGCATGCGGAATATCCCGGTGATTGTATTTATCAACAAATTGGATCGCATGGGACTCGATGCTGTTGAATTGTTGGATGAAATCGAGGCGAAACTGGATCTTAAGGTCACACCCCTGAGCTGGCCAGTGGGAATGGGTCCATCTTTTAAAGGCGTGTTCAATATTTTTGAGCAGAAACTGGCTCTTTTCAACCCCCATGGTCAACAATCGGAAGAGGATACAGTGGTTATCCGGGATTTGAATGATCCACAACTTAACAGGCTCCTGGATTCCTCTGCAGAGACACTCCGGGAGGAACTGGCACTTGTCAGAGGAGTTTATCCGGATTTTAATGTGGAGGATTATCGCAAAGGAGAACTCTCTCCGGTCTTCTATGGTTCAGCTATCAATAATTTTGGAATCAAAGAGCTCCTGGATTGTTTTATCCAAATAGCTCCTTCACCCATTGCCCGGGAAACGGATATTCGGGTTGTCGAACCGGACGAAGAGGCATTCACCGGTTTTATTTTTAAAATTCACGCTAATATCGATCCCAATCACCGTACCCGTATAGCTTTTATCCGGATCTGTTCGGGCAAATTTGAACGAGGGAAACCCTATTATCACACGCGTCTGGATCGTGAATTCCGCTTTTCCGGCCCCACATCCTTCATGGCCAATAAAAAGGAAGTCATTGACGAGGCTTTTCCCGGCGATGTGGTAGGCGTAAATGATAATGGAAATTTTAAAATCGGGGATACCCTGACAGAAGGTGAATCCATGCGATTTAAAGGAATCCCCAATTTCTCACCGGAACAGTTCCGTTATATAGAAAACACGGATTCCATGAAGTATAAGCAGCTGGCAAAAGGACTTGAACAGCTGATGGATGAGGGAGTTGCTCAACTTTTTGTGAGTCGGCAAAGCAACCGGCGGATTATCGGAACCGTGGGAGCCCTTCAGTTCGATGTCATTCAATACCGTTTGAAACATGAATATGGTGCATCCTGCCGATATGAACCCTTGAACTTGTACAAAGCCTGTTGGATGACGTGCTCCGATGAAAAAATTCTCAAAGAGTTTCGCTTACGCAAAGCCCGCTATATGGCTCTGGATAAATATCAGCGGGACGTTTTTATGGCCGAAAGTCCCTGGGCTTTGAACCGGGCCATGGAAGAATTTCCGGACATAAAATTTCATTTTTCCTCGGAATTTTAATTTAATCTTTCAGTATCCGATCCCGGAAACCCAGAAGATAAAGAATTCCGTCCAATCCGATGGTGGAAATGGCGTGACCGGCATTTTCCCGAACGACCGGCTTGGCATGAAAGGCGATACCCAGTCCCGCTGCATTGATCATGGGAAGATCATTGGCTCCGTCCCCCACAGCAATAACCTGTTCCCGGTGTATACCTTCCATTTGAGCAATCAACTTTAACAATTCCGCTTTCCGGGATCCGTTGACAATATCCCCCAGATGTCTTCCTGTCAACTTGCCGTCCCGGATTTCCAGTTCGTTGGCAAAAACATAATCGATATCAAATTTTTTCTGAAGATATTCTCCGAAAAAGGTAAACCCGCCGGACAGGATGGCAGTTTTATACCCGCAGCGGTTCAGGGTGCCCAAAAGCCGTTCGGCCCCTTCTGTGATGGGCAGGTTTTCTGCAATCTTTTTCATAACTGAAACATCCAGACCTTTGAGGAGAGCAATTCGACGTTTGAAACTCTCGTTGAAATCCAGTTCCCCCTGCATGGCAGCTTCGGTGATCTTGTAAACCTCTTCGCCTACGCCATGGGCTTTTGCCAGTTCTACGATGACTTCCGCCTGGATTAGAGTAGAATCCATATCGAAACAAACCAGCCGCCGGCTCCGGCGATAGATGTCATCTTTCTGAAAGGAAATATCTGCTTCAATTTTCCGGGAGATATTGTAGAAAGCCGTTTTCATGGCTTCTGTATCCCGGGGAGTTCCCCGGACAGAAAGTTCCACACAAGCACGGGTGGGCTGATCTCCTGAAAGAGGAATACGGCCGGTCAGACGATTGATAATATCAATATTCAATCCCTGCTCATAAATGATTTCCGTGACTTTTGATATGTGCTCACCGGTGATTTTCCGGGCTAGTAATGAAATGATGAACCGGTCTTTCCCATGGGACTGGACCCATTGACTGTAATCACGGGCATTAATGGGATCAAAACGGATATCGATTCCAAGTTCATAAGCTTTGAATAAAAGTTCTTTTAAAACCGGGGAGGATTCTGTTTTCGACGGTAGAGCGATAAGCATCCCCAGGGAAAGGTGATTGTGGATAACAGCCTGTCCGATATCCAGGATGGTTGCATTATGCTGGCTTAAAATGTGAGTGATGCTGGATGTTACTCCCGGTTTGTCTTCGCCTGTAATGGTCAACAGAATCACGTCCTGGGTTTTCAAGCAGTTCTCCTTTCGTGTTTCTCTTTATAGATACGCGGAAAATACGGATTTGAACCGGCGAAACGAAGTTTTTTTGGCAGTATTTTCTTCTTTTTTTCGTTACCTTATAACACTTTCCTGTAGGGATTGGATCATTAATAACGATAAAGGAGTGACGTGTATGAAAATTTTGATCACCGATGGAATCAGTGAAGATGGGCGGAAAATTTTGGAACAGGCAGGGCATGAATGTGTGATTGAACATTATGAACCTGAAACGTTGATCCAAAAGATCCCGGCATTTGATGCCATTCTGGTCCGATCTGCCACAAAGGTGCCCAAAAATGTCATTGCCGCCGGAAAAAATTTGAAAGTGATAGCCCGTGGCGGAGCCGGGATAGACAATATTGATCACGTTTATGCAAAATCCCTGGGAATTCCTGTTCTGAATACCCCCGGTGCCAATTCCGCTTCTGTGGCAGAACTGGTTCTGGCTCACATTTTTGCCTTGTCCCGCTTTATTCATCTGGCAAATATCACCATGCGGGAAGGAAAATGGGAAAAGAAAAAATATAAGGGAATAGAGGTAAACGGCCGGATCCTGGGAATTGTAGGCTATGGTAAAATCGGACGGTTACTGGCGGAAAAAGCCATTGCCCTGGGGATGAAGGTTTTGGTGCATGATATTGTTGATGTAAAGACTGAATTACCGGTAACGAAAGTATCTTTTGATGAACTGCTGGAAAAATCAGATTTTGTATCTTTGCATGTTCCCAAAATGGATAAGCCGTTGATCGATGCTCCGGCACTGAAAAAAATGAAAAAAACAGCTTATCTCATAAACTGTTCCCGGGGTGGGGTTGTGGATGAAAAAGCCCTGTTGGATGCCCTGAATGCCGGAGAAATTGCCGGCGCCGGCCTGGATGTCTTTGAAGAAGAACCAACACAAAATCTGGAGTTGGTCTCTCATCCAAATGTCAGTGTCACTCCCCATATAGGGGCAAGCACGGTGGAGGCTCAGGACCGGGTTGGTATTGAAATCGCCACCAAGATTGTGGAGGCATTGAAAAAAAGTTAATCAATTCTGGAGGTCAGGGCCATGGTTCGTATCAAACCGTTTCGCGGACTCCGCCCACAGCCGGGACTGGAAGCAAAGATTGCTTCAAAGCCCTATGATGTATTGAATTCGGAAGAGGCACGGAAAGAAGCGGAAGGGAATCCTTATTCTTTCCTCCATGTAGTAAAATCGGAAATTGACCTGCCCGGAGATCTTTCCCCCTATGATTCCCGGGTTTATGAAAAAGCAGCTGAAAACTTACGGAACTTTATACAAAAAAAATGGCTTATCCGTGATGAAAAGCCGGTGTTATATCTGTACGGTCAGCAAATGAAGGATCACACTCAATATGGCCTGGTTGCTGCTGTCCATGTGGATGATTATCTTGAAGGAAACATTAAAATCCACGAACTCACCCGGGAGGAGAAAGAAAAAGACCGGATCCGGCACGTCGAAACAACCAATGCCAATACCGGACCGGTTTTTCTGACATATCAAGCCAGTGATTTCATCGACAGAATTGTGGAGAAGGTGAGACAGGAAAAACCGGTGTATCACTTTACGGCACCGGATGAAGTGACTCATTCCCTTTGGATAATTAAAGATCATAAAATTCTTCAAGCTCTGAGGGATGCTTTTGAAGCACTTCCCTGCGCCTATGTAGCAGATGGGCATCACCGGTCCAAATCAGCTGCCATGGTGGGTAAAAAACGCCGGGAAGCCAATCCCACACACACTGGAGAAGAAGAATATAATTGGTTCCTGGCCGTCTTTTTTCCTCATAACCATTTGAAAATTCTTGATTATAACCGGATTGTGAAGGATTTGAACGGATTGTCCGAAAAGGAGTTTTTAAAAAAAGTAAGCCAAAAATTTGATGTAAAAAAAGTCTGTTGTGCCCAGGCGGCAAAACCGACAGAAAAGCATCGCGTAGGCATGTATCTGAAGGGGGAATGGTATACGTTGAAAGCTCGCCCCGGGACATTTGATGAGTCGGACCCCGTGGAACGCCTGGATGTATCGGTTCTCCATCGAAATCTGCTAACTCCTATTCTGAATATCGGAGATCCCCGCACGGATGACCGGGTGGATTTTGTGGGGGGTATTCGGGGGCTGACTGAGCTGGAAAAACGTGTGGATTCAGGAGATATGGCAGTGGCGTTTGCACTTTATCCCACATCTGTGGAAGAACTCATGGCCATTGCCGATGCAGGAAAACTGATGCCGCCGAAATCCACCTGGTTTGAACCGAAACTCAGAAGTGGACTGATCATTCACACACTGGATGATTAATGTATTTGCCTAAACTGACCCGGAAAGACATTCGGGATATTCTCATCATATTTGCAGCTGTTACTCTGCTGACAGGATTTCATTTTATCATGACAGATTTTCCCCTGTTTCCTGAGACAAAGGAACTTGCAGGGGACGACAAAATGTATACGCTGATAAATCCCGGCATGGCACGTGCAGTGGATTATAATACCTTTCAAAGATTGAGAGTCATGGATAGTACCTTATTAGTGGATACCCGAAGCCGGGAGCTTTATCTAAAAGGACACATTCCCGGAGCAGTGAATATTCCCGATGAGGAAGGAGATGCCTCTCTGTCCCGCCTGGAACAAAAGCAGGATATTCACAGGGTCATTACTTATTGTGACGGAGATGAGTGCATGTCGAGTATACATCTGGCGGAAAAACTGGCTTTCATCTTTCCGGAAGTTTATTACTTTTTTGGAGGATGGGAACTCTGGTTAGAAAAAGAGAATCCTATAGAAAAAGAGGAAAGGAAAGCTTTCTGAATGAAAGCACATACGTTATTGAAAATTGTTTGTCTGATTCTTCTCAGTGTGGTATTCCTGGTCAGCGGTTTTTCTAAACTGGCCAATCCCCATGTCTTCGTCAGGGATATTATGAATTACCGGCTTTTCCCGCCTGAGCCCCTTCATATTCTGGCAATCTGGCTTATCATGCTTGAACTCTTTATTGGTTTCGGTCTTTGGGTCCCCTTTCTTCAACGGGCATCCGCCTGGATTTCGGCCGGGTTGATGGCATTCTTTATTCTGATGGTTGCTATTGCCATGGCTCGCGGACTTGATATCAATTGTGGATGCTTTGGACCGGGCAGCCAGAAAGTGGGATGGACGAAAATTTTGGAAAATGCCGGTCTCTTTATAGCTGCTTTGTACCTGTTATGGCCCCAAAAATCCAAGGTGCCTTCAGATTTATAAATAACTCATAGTCAGGATGTATTATGTCATCATTGCTTATCAAAGAAGTTGTCTATAAAGACGAAATCGTTGATGTCTATTTTGAAAATGGCTTCATTCAACAGATTGATCCTAAAATTGTAAAACCTGCCAGTGAAATCATGGAATGTCATGGCCGAAAAGCCATTCTCCCGGCTTTTTATAACGGACACACCCATGCGGCCATGACACTTCTAAGGGGGTACGCCGATGATTTGCCCCTCTTCGAATGGCTTAATAATTATATCTGGCCTGCCGAAGCTGCATTTACTCCAAAGCATATTGAAGCAGGAACCCGTTTGGCCTGTCTGGAAATGATACGTTCAGGCACTGTTTTTTTCAACGATATGTACTGGAATCCCCCGGTCGCAATCAAAGCAGCTACCGATATGGGAATGCGCATCTGTACAGGGCCGATTGCCCTGGATGCCTATGAATCCGGGAGTCGGCTTTCTCAACAGAAAGAGCGGGATGACTTTCTGCAGACCATGAAATCGTATCCTGATCTCCTTATTCCATCCCTGAACGCACATTCTATTTACAGTGTCTTACCCGAAACACTGGATACAATTCATTCCATCCTGGAAAAGTATGATCTGTATTTTCATATTCATCTCAGTGAGACACAGAAAGAGGTAGAGGATTGTCTGAAAATCCATGGCTGCCGACCGGTGGAATATCTGAATAAGAAAGGACTTCTCACACCGAAAACCATTGCCGCTCATGGGATTCATCTGACAGACAGGGAACGGGAGATTCTTCTCCGCAAAGGCGTGACCCTGGTTCACATGCCTGTATCAAACATGAAACTGAGCAATGGATCATTTGATATCCCGGCAGCTGAAAAAGCAGGTTTACAGGTGATTTTAGGGACCGATGGGGCATCCTCCAATAATTGCCTGGATATGATGGGAGAAATGAAAACCGCATCCCTTTTGGCAAAGCATGCCTGGGAGGATGTCACCGTGTTGCCGGCAGAAAAAGTGTTTCACATGGCAACCCGCGCAGGAGCGGAAGCGTTTGGCCTCCATGCCGGTGTGATTGAGGTCGGATATCTGGCTGATGCCATTCTTGTGGATTTGAAAAATCCGCGTCTTGTACCGGGTTATCACCTTGTGTCTGATATGGTGTACAGTGCCGATTCCTCCTGTATCGATTCGGTCATTTGCAACGGACGTTTTCTGATGAAAAACAAGAAAATTGAAGGTGAAGAGGCGATTTTAGAAGAGGTGGAAAAATGGAAAATCAGCAACTCGAAACCACACCGTCATAAAGATAATTAACACCGGACTTCAGTCCGGGAAATTTAAAAGGAGTTTTCCATGCAAAAGTTTTCTGTCTCACCGGACGGTGAAAAATTTCTGCTTCCAACCGAAGAAGAGGGATTAAGAGAACGGGAGGAGGTATTACGGATTACGGAAGAACAGCGAAAACTCGGCCGTGAAATTGTGGCTGTTCAGGGGATGGGATTTGTCGGATGTGTTATGGCGGCTGTCGTTGCTGATTCTGAAAATGAGAATGGCGACCCCTGGTATTTTGTCCATGGCCAACAGCGGGCTTCTGTCCGTTCCTATTGGAAAGTTCACAAAATCAACCGGGGTATTCCGCCGGTTAAATCATCTGATGCCGAAGTGGATCGGATATTTAAATCTACAGTATCGCAGAAAAAAACATTCAGGGCTACATTCAGAAATGAAGCCTTTGAAGTGGCAGATGTCGTGGTGGTAGATATCCAGCTGGATGCCACAAAGCCTGCTTTTGGTGAAGCTGAAAAGGGTTTTTGCGATCTGGCAGCTTTCAGGGACGGGATCCGGAATCTTGGAAAGCATATTCAGCCCCATTGCCTGGTCCTTGTGGAAACCACGGTGCCTCCTGGGACTTGTGAACGGGTTGTGAAACCGATTATGGAGGAAGAATTCACCCGCCGGGGTATGGATATTGAAAAAAATCCCCCACTCATTGCCCATTCCTACGAACGGGTGATGCCTGGGGCCAGATATGTGAGTTCCATCCGGGATTTCTGGCGGGTGTATTCCGGAGTGAACGCCAAAAGTAAACAGCGGGCAAAGGAATTTTTGTCACGTGTGATTGATGTGAAAAACTTTCCCTTGACAGAATTGGAAGATACCAATGCATCTGAAATGGCGAAAGTCATGGAAAATTCCTACCGGGCGACCAATATTGCCCTTACCCTGGAATGGGCCCGGTTTGCGGAAAAAATCGGGGTGGATATTTTTAAAGTCCGGAATGCAATCCGGAAACGCAAAGGCACGCATGACAATCTTCTCCGTCCCAGTCTGGGCGTGGGCGGTTATTGCCTGACCAAAGATCCCGTACTTGCAAACTGGTCTATGCAAAGCCTTTTTGGTATTGACGATATGTTGGATATAGCTATCGAGGCAGTCAATATTAACGACACAATGCCTCTTCACACCATAGAACTCATACAGGAAGTCATCCCTGATTTGAAAGATGTTAAAATTACAGTTCTGGGAGTCTCTTATCTTGAGGATTTGGGAGATACACGTCATTCTCCATCAGCAACCCTGGTGAAATTCCTCAATGAGGCCTGGGCGGTAGTCAAGGCTCATGATCCCTATGTGGATTTTTGGCCTGAAATGGAAAATGTCCCTTTATATACCGATCTGAAAGGAGCCCTGAAAGAAGCCGAGGTCGTTATTTTCGCTGTTGGGCATAAAGTATACAAAGACCTGCAACCAAAAGAAGTCCTTTCGATGACAGGTACCACACCTCTGATTGTCGATTGTTCTGATTTTATCAGTGACACAAAAATACGTCAGTATCTGGGACTCGGTTGCGCATTCCGTGGTGTAGGAAAAGGCGTGAAATAGCATTGGAAAGAGGGTACAATGGGACCTTGGAATGGAGGTGGTGAAGGGTAATCCCGTGTGCCCACCTGAAAAATTGGGTGATTGATTCGATGGGATGATTGATTTGATAGGTACATCAGAAGCGAATCAACGCGAACTTTCAGCTTCTGCCTTTTTATACATGATTCATTTGTGTGAATAGCAAGAAACAAAGTTTGGACCGTAAAGGTTAGGAACATTCATTGACCCACGTCACCCAATTCATCCTGTGAAAATTTCAATCTTGATTGGGAGCCCTATTCACCCCGGATCATTCAATTCATCATTCATCATTATCCAATTATATAAATATTAATATTATCTTGCTTCGTGCAGGATTTCGCAGTATTTTACCCCCGGGGTGGGGGGCGCTATCTAAACGAAACCATATATCCCATTTTTCTTATAATCCCGGTTAAAAGCATTTAAAAATCCCCAATCCCATTAATTATCTTGAAGAATTTAGAAGTTAGAAACGGGCATCTCGATACACCCGCCAGCTGGCGGCCTACTCGATGAGTAAGTATCGATTCGCTCCTGACGAATCAATCAAATCAATCAAATCAATCTATTCAATCCCCTGTGAAATATCCCAATAAATTCACGGGACAGGCAATCGACTGAAAAAGTGACGAGTAACGCGTGACGCGTGACAAGGGGTCAATCATCCAATCCCCCAATCAAATCAATCCCCCAATCTCCCCAATCCCCTGTGAAATACGCTGCGCTCATTTCACGGGACAGGCAATCAAATCAATCTATTCAATCTATTCAATCGAATCAATCCACTACAGACTGTCAACTGCCGACTGCCGACTGCCGACTAATGACTATCGACTATCGACTTTAAAATGTAAATTCTTACACTTATGAAGCGAACAATCATCTTTTTCACCCTATTATTACTCTTGTTTTTTTGTATTTGGTTGGGAAAACGGGAAACAGTTCCTCCAAAATATCTCACAATTATGACCTACAATATACATCATGGAAAAGGGGTGGATGGGGTTTTGGATCTGGACCGGATTGCTGATCTTATCCAGAAATCGGGAGCGGATCTTGTAGCTCTCCAGGAAGTGGATGTAAAAACTGAAAGAGTCCAGGGCCTTCATACAATGCAATACCTTGCAGAAAAACTGGACATGGAGTGGGTTTTCGGACAAAATCTCTCATTTCAGGGGGGTGGTTATGGCAACGGTATCCTGTCGGCTTATCCCATTGAATCATGGACAAACGAGCATTTTCCACTATATCTTGAAGGTGAACAACGGGGACTACTACAAACAATGATTCATTGTCAGGGGATGACCATTGCGTTTTGGAATACCCATTTGGATCATCGGCCGGATGATACGGAACGGAAGCAAAGTGCAACAACTATTGTTAAAAAATCAGATACTCTTAGATATTCTCTGGTGATCGCCGGGGATTTTAATGATATACCGGAAAGCTCTTCTATCCAAAAAATAAATCAATCTTTTCTGGATACCTGGCATGAAACAGGTCATGACTCCGGATTTACATTTCCAACCCAGGCGCCTGAAAGGCGTATTGATTATATTTTCTATCGTGATCATTCGGATAGTTATTTTCATCTGAAACCAGTAAAAAGTACGATACTGCAATCTCCAGCCTCTGATCATCTGCCACTGGTTGTGGTTTTTGAAATTCTGACATATCCTCAAAAAATTCCATCTTGATTTATGAGACCGTAGAGAGTAGATTGATAGAAATAATGAAATTTAAACATAGGAAAAATCTGACATGGTAAAGGAAAACGTTGTGTTGATCCGTGAAACGCGGGATCTTCTGTCCGGACGTTGGGGACTTGCTGTGGGTGTTTTTTTCATCTATATGATGATTATCGGTGCGCTAAACGGAACCCATAAATCAGGCTCACTCCTATGGATATTACTGGCCGGTCCATTCAATCTGGGTGCGGCCATCTTCTCATTGTCACTTGCACGGCGCCAGGAAGCCTCAGCCGGACAGCTGTTTCAGGGGTTTAACCATTTCGGGACAGCTTTTCTTGTAAATACTGTCCTGATGGTACTCATGGGTGTCGGTTTCATTTTGCTGGTGGTTCCAGGTGTGATATGTGCCCTTTCTTATTCATTAACATATTTTATTCTGGTTGATTATCCGGAAATCAAACCCATGGAGGCTATTCGGAAAAGCCGTTTGATGATGAATGGATATAAAATGAAATTATTTTACATGTGGCTTCGTTTTTTGGGCCTGGCCCTACTTTGCGTCCTCACAGCAGGAATCGGCTTCCTGTGGCTGGTCCCTTTTATCCATGTATGTATGGGTCGTTTCTATGAAGATATACGGGAAAATACCCAACCAGCAATGAATTATACGACTTCTGAAACAGAATAATTAAGTACAATGGTATTATAAGGATTGATCATGAAAAACAACCATAAGCGAAAAGTTAGAAAAACGGCATTACCACCGGGGACACTTATATTTACCGGGGAACAGAAGATGGATCAGGTGGAGATCCATCTGATAGACTACGACAGCGACTCTATCCATGAAAAAGAGTTGAAAGATATTGAAAAAGCCTTTCCCTTTAAAGATTTACCAACAGTTACCTGGGTGAATGTCAACGGTCTGCACGATGTGACCCTCATTGAAAAATTGGGAAAATACTATGCCATTCATCCTTTGATACTAGAGGATATTCTCAGTGTGAACCAGCGGCCCAAAATGGAGGATTCGGGAAACATCCTCTTTATAGTCCTTAAAATGCTTCGATATCAGGAATCAACAGAATCTATAGAGTCGGAGCAGGTGAGTCTGATTCTGGGTAAAAACTTTCTCTTCACTTTTCAGGAAAAACCGGGGGATGTTTTTGAACCGGTCAGGGATCGCCTTCGTCATCATAAGGGACGTATCCGCACCCTGGGACCCGATTATTTGGCTTATGCATTGATAGATGCGATTGTGGATAATTATTTTTTGGTATTGGAGAAAATGGAGGATCGGATCGAGGTGCTTGAAGAAAGGCTGGTTCAGAATCCTAGCGACGATATTTTACAAACGCTTCATCGCTTAAAACGGGAAATGATTTATCTCAGGAAAGCTGTCTGGCCTCTCCGGGAACTTTTGAGCGGATTGGAAAGAAGTGAATCAACCCTGATTCAACAATCAACCCGAGTATACCTCAGGGATGTGTATGACCATACGATTCAGATTATTGATACAATTGAAAGCTACCGGGATATTATTTCCGGTATGCTGGATACTTACCTGTCCAGCGTGAGTAATAAAATGAATGAAGTGATGAAGGTTCTTACAATTATTTCAACTATATTCATTCCTCTCACCTTTATTGCCGGAATCTATGGTATGAATTTTGTGTATATGCCTGAACTGAGCTGGAAATGGAGTTACCCCCTCGTCTGGCTTCTTATGATTGGAGTAGGGAGTATAATGGTGGTTTTTTTCAGGAAAAAAAAGTGGCTTTGAAAGACTTTGCGGGGATAGATTAAAATTTCTTTGACATCCGGTTTTTCTGTGTGTAATTTTATAAGCTTATGAAATCTGGAGGATCTAAAGGATGTACGCGATTGTAGAAATATCTGGCAAACAATACAAGGTAGAGCCCGGCGAAGAAGTAAAAATTCCCCTTCAGGCAGTGGATGCCGGAGCAGAATTGGCTTTTGATTCCGTTATGTTTTTGGAATCAGACGGGGAAGTAAAAGTCGGCGCACCGTATGTTGATAAAGCTTCTGTCAAGGCAACGGTTGTGAATCACGGCCGGGATAAAAAGATTATTGTTTTCAAAAAGAAGCGACGCAAACGGTTTAAATCCAAGAACGGACATCGCCAGGATTACACTCTGGTGAAAATAGACGATATCGCTGTGGCTTAGGGGAGAATTTATTATGGCACATAAAAAAGGATTAGGAAGTACCAAGAACGGTCGGGACAGCAACCCCAAGTACCTGGGAGTGAAGCGTTACGGTGGTGAATTCGTCACAGCCGGAACGATCATTGTCCGTCAGCGTGGAACAAAATTCTGGCCCGGTGAAAATGCAGGACGCGGCGGGGATGATACGATTTTCGCCACTGCAGACGGATTTGTGAAATTCACAAATTCTGCGGGGCGTAAGAAAATCAATATCCTGCCGAACTGACTTTTTTCATAGATTCTTTTTTCTGAAGCCTGCGAAAGCAGGCTTTTTTTATTTTTCCTCCCTAAATCATGCAGCTATTTGTCCCTTTACCCGTCAAAAGATTGTATCAAGATGCCAATCTCCCATTCTTCTCTTCTCTAAAATTTTTTACATTGCTTGATAACGTGAAAGGAAGGTATAGGATGTCCAGACCCAAAATTGCGATTATCGGTGCCGGGCAAATCGGGACTGTCATCAGTCACCTGATAGCTTTACGTCATCTGGGAAATGTGATTCTATATGACATTGTCAAAGATTTACCACAGGGGAAAGCATTGGATGTACAGGAAGCATCCCGAATCGACGGGTTTGATGTCTCCATCCAGGGAACCAACACCTATGAGGATATTCAGGGTGCAGATCTGGTGATTGTAACAGCGGGTGTCCCCCGAAAACCCGGAATGAGCCGTGATGATCTCTTAACAGTTAACAGTAAAATTATAAGGTCTGTTGCTGAAAATATCCGCCAATATGCCCCTGAAGCCATTGTCATTCTTATTTCAAATCCTCTGGATGCTATGGTAATGCTTTTTCAAAAAGTATCAGAGTTTCCCGTTAATCGGGTGATGGGACAAGCAGGTGTTTTGGATAGTTCACGTTTTTGTACATTTATTGCACAAGAACTGAGTATAAGTGTCAAGGATGTAAACGCAATGGTTTTAGGAGGCCACGGCGATTCTATGGTACCTCTGGTTTACTCGGCAAATGTCCACGGAGTTCCGGTTATGGATTTATTGATTCAAAAATATGGGGATGAAAATAAAGCACAGCATATGATGCAAACCATGGTGGAAAGAACCCGTATGGCAGGTGGGGAAATTGTTGGACTCCTGAAGTCTGGATCTGCCTTCTATTCTCCTGCTTCTGCAGCAGTTGCCATGGCAGAAAGTATTCTTCGGGATGAGCATCGTCTTTTACCAGTTTGTGCCTATCTTCAGGGCGAATATGGCCTTCATGATCTGTATATGGGCGTTCCGGCTGTCCTAGCCCAATCTGGTGTGATAAAGGTTGTGGAAATTCAACTTAGCCCCGACGAAAAAAATGCTTTCCAGTCCTCTGCCCTACAGGTAAAAAGTCTTATAACCAATATGCAAAAATTGAATTTACTTTGAATAGGAATTCGATGAAGCAGTAGTAACATTTTACAGACAAACTGCAATCATATTTTCCGTGAATAACTTACATGAATCATTTAGGGACTTATATAGAAAAAGCAGACGGGATAAACGTACACTTTTTTGCCTTCTGTGATAAATGGGGTGATGCCGCGAAAATTCCCACGTATAAAAAGGTACTACCAATCCGGAAACATCTTTTGTAATGTAATATCTGTGTTTCGTTGGGCTATCCCTTTCATTCAAGATGTCCCTTGATTCGCCAGACGAGTAAAACTATTTTTTCTTTTAAAGTGTCTTCTCTTTTATCCTTTTCTATTTCCTTGAAATGATGAGATAATTTATTTAATATGTTTTATCATGACTTCCAGTATTTGTTCACACAGACAGGATAAAACCAATGATTAAAAATTCTGTTTTTCGCCGTACCGGATATTTGGGGATGATTTTATCCCTCTTTTTTATAACCCAGGCGTATGCTGTGACGACCGAACAGATGACCACCGCCCTCAAAACTTTATATCAGGAAGCAGTTTCTTTTTCCAAAAAAGTGGAAAACTACCCACCAGACAGTAAGGAAAAAGTTACTATCACCCGCATATTGAACATGTTAAAACAGGATGCGAAAAAAATCCGGGTTTTAGGCGACACGGAGTCATCTGCCAAGACCCAGGCAGAGTATAAAAAAATGGTGGAACAGTGGAAAAAGATCCGGTCCTTTATTCAGGATATGGAAAAAGATCTGAAGCAGGCAGAAACTGCACCACCCAAGACATCAGAAGACATTTTGCGGGAAATCGAGGCATATCGCCGAAGAATTGAATCCCTTGAATCCCGCCTGGATGAAATGCCGGTCCCGGTGGACCGTATGAGTGAACGGCAACGGGTTGAAATGGCGGTGAAGGAGGAAGACTGGCAGACAGTGAAAATACGCTTGGATAAAGCCCTTATGCATTATCCGGATGACCCGGAACTCCATTATTATCTCTCTTTGTATATGGAAGCACAGAAAAATTATCCATCCGCCAGAGATGCGATTCTGGAAGCCCTGAGATTAAGCCCCCGGAATGCCCGCTACTGGTCTAAGGCTGGAGAAATCTATCAGCAACTTGGTTTGTATGAGCAAGCGTTCGGGGCTTATGCTGAAATACTTCTTTTGGATCCCCGGAATGTACCGGCCAGACTGAATCTGGCTGGTTTGTTGATGGAGACCGGCAGGATCGACAGTGCCCAATCCCTGTATGAAGAAGTCATTCAATTAAATCCTTCCCATCCTGATGCCTATGAGGGATTGGGTAAAATCGCTTGGCAACGGGGTTACAATGAAACGGCAAAAACCTATTATCAAAAAGCTATTACCCGAAACAGTCGTTCACCTAAACTCTATTTGAGTCTTGGACAAATTTACATGGACCAGAAGCAGTATACATACGCCATCCGACACCTTGAAGAAGTTATCCGTCTGGATCCGGATCATACAGAAGCCCGGTTCCTCCTGGGAAAAGCCTACTGGCATACATTTGACGTAGCCCGGGCATCCGTTTACTGGTCCCAAGTGTACCGCCGCAATAACAGAGCTTACAACATTTCTTTCTGGCTACCAGCTGCGTATTATGTTCAAGCTGAAATTTTAAAAAATAAGGAGTTGTTCCGTGAATCAACACGGGCTTTCCGAAATGCCCTGGATATCAACCCTGATTCCTATCACTGGATAAGCTGGGGAAATTACTGGCTTGGTAAATACTATCTGACCCAAAATAAGCCCTTATTGGCAGAAACCTATTATATGAAAGCGCTGGAAACCAATCCCAATCTCTCTGAAGCCCTGATTGCTCTGGGCATCCTGAAATGGGAACAATCCAGTCCTGATGAAGCGCGAAAATATTGGCAACAGGCTCTTAAAATAGATCCCGGCAATCAGGAGGCCACTGCCTGGTTGAAAATGACTCAAAATAATCCCTGATTTACAAAAGGTTAGGATATCTATGGAATTATCTATTTCCCAGTTAAAAGGACTGATGAATATTTTTACGGAACTTGAACCGGAGGAGATTCTCCGCAAAAGTGTGGAGCAGATTTCCCGAATACTGAATGCCAAAGGATGTACGATTTTTCTGTATAATGAAGGGACGGATTGTATTGAACTGGCCGAAACCACAAGTCAGCAGGTTCAAAATACCGAAGTAATTCGGTACAGCCGGGGGGAAGGACTTACAGGATGGGTTTTTAAATTTCAGAAACCCTTGTTGATTCAAGATTTTGACCAGAAATCTGTAGATGATTTGAAAAAAGAGCACGGGAAGGAGATCAACTGGATCAACAAATTTTCGGATGGTGACCGCCGGATTGCCAAATCATATCTGGCCGTTCCCATTGTATCTAAAAGTGGCCGCTTTTACGGTGTGATCCGGGCATCCAGCAATGAGTATAATTTTGATGAGACACATCAGGACCTTTTAATTCACATTGCAGGATATATCAGTATTGCCCTGGAAAACAGTTACCATTACCTGCAGGAAAGGAAAAAAGCCGATTATTTTAAACTGCTGATGGAATTCGGCACACGCCTGCATACCCACTATAACCAGACGGATCTTTTGAATTTTGTGGCTGAAGCTGCAACACGGACTTTTTCGGCTGAAACCAGTGAAATTTACCTCCTGAAGGAAAAAACCGGAAATGTCCTCGTCTTAAGAGCAGGCCATGGTATCCCCAAAGATCTGATCAATAAAGCGGAGCATAAAATTGGTGAAGGGCTCACAGGGACTCTGGTAGAGGAAAATCGCATCATCCGCCTGAATAATGTCCTCACTTTTCCAAAGTATAAAGGAAAATATAGGTCCCAGATGAAACGGAATCTGAAACATGGTGATCGCCTGGCTTTTCTGGGGAGTCCCATCGCCATGAAGAGTGATGTCATTGGATGCATTAAACTTTATAATAAAATTGCCAAATATCCTGGTGATGAAACTATTTTTTCAGAAGATGATGAAAAGTATATTGCCGTCCTTGCCGATATGCTGGCAGTTGCCATCGAAAATCTCCAATATCTGGAAAGTATGAAAACCTCTGCCATTCAAATGTTTAAAACTCAGCGATTGACAGCTCTTGGTACCATGGCAATTCGCCTGCCCAATGAGGTCATCAATCCCCTGACGACAGCCCAGCTCAATGTACTGAACCTGAAGCGGATAATTAAAAGGAAGAAAACTCTGAATCCGGAAGATTTTTTAAAACGCCTGGGAGTGATCGAAGAAAAACTTACAGAAGTCGCCAGTGGCATCAAGGTTTTACAGGAATTTTCAACCAAAGCAGGATTTTTAAAAGTCCGGAAAACCTGGAGTGATATTATTGACGAAAGTCTTCTTTTTCTCAGCGATGAGATCATTCGGAAGAAAATTACAGTCTACAGGGACCGCCAGGCTGAGAAGGCCATACCAAAAGTTATTGTAGAACCGAACGAGATGATGGAAGTGGTGATCAATCTCCTCCTGATTGCCATTTCTCAATTGCAGCACTATAACGGTTTTATTCATATTGAAGTGACATACGATCAAAAATCCCAGATGATCAAGACCCATATTATTTCAGAAGATAACGTATCCATGCAGGCGTTTGGATCGGCCATTTCTATGTTGCCGGACGGCAGCGAAGTGGTAACTCCCCAGCAGTTTATGTTTACCGTAGCCAAAGAAATTGTTCACAATAATTATCAGGGAATAATAAATTTAAAACCCGAAAAAAACGGGGTCTCGATTACCATCTGTATTCCTGCCGGAGGTGAAAATGTTTGACAGTGACCTTCTGATTGTAGATGACAGTCAGGCCTTTTGTGAAAGTATCGTTGACCTGTTGGAAGATGAAAACTGGAAGGTTGAATATGTCCTGGACGGTACAGAAGCCATCCGGAGACTGGAAAGTTCTGAATACCGGGTTGTCCTCCTTGACCTGAAAATGCCTGGCATGAGTGGTATTGAAGTCCTTCATGAACTGAACAAACGCTCTTTGATCAATCGGAACTATATCATTGTTCTGACAGGTGAGATCACCATTGAAAACGCCGTAGATTCTCTGCAATACGGAGCCCGGGATTTTATTCAGAAACCGGCAGTTGTCGAGTTTCCCGATGAATTTGTCAAACGGATCAAGCGGGGTTTTGACTGGCAGAGTGAACGGCTGTTAAATGAAGAGCTGCGGAAAGAGCGGCAAAAAGCCATTGAAGAATCCCAGTTGATTGTCAAAAGTGTAGGACACGATATGTCCGGGTCGTATTATGGATCCCTCATGCTTCGGCTTCAAACCCTCCGGCGAAAAATTAATCAGCTTCAGGAAATCAGCAGTACCCGGGTTAATGCTCGTGTGAATCCTGAAACAGGTGATGTAAAAGCAGAACAGCTCATTGATGAAGTGCGTAAAATGAATGAACTGGCCAATGAGAGCGATGAACGTATTTCAGGTATCATTGACCTCATGAAATTTTTTAAGGAACTGGGAGAAAAACTGAAACATCTGGGGAATGCCATTTCAATTGATAAAACCCATGAGAAAAAAGTGGATCTGACTCAAATTATACAATCGGCTATTCGGGTTTTTGCCGAATCCAAGGTCCATGAGAATCCGGAAGTAACGGTTCAGGAGGATTTTGCCGATGAACCGTTGTATATTTCCGCTTCGGAAGAGGATTTATTACGGGTCTTTCTCAATCTGATTGAAAATGCCTACAAGGCGATGGAGGGCAAGGGGACCCTCACCCTCCGGACCCGCCGGAAGGGAGGTCAGGTTATTGCCGAAGTGGAAGATACAGGTTGCGGTATCCCCGAGGAGGTGATTGATAAAATCTGGCGACCTGATTATACCCGGTGGAAATCCACGACCGGTACCGGTTTAGGGCTGTTGATTTGCCGGAAAGCTGTTGAGAATTCAGGAGGAACCATTTCGGTGAAAAGTAAGGAAAATGTGGGAACAACTTTCACCGTGTCCTTTAAGAATATTGAATCATAGGAGATAGAAATGCAAAAGACAATATTACTGGTTGATGACAAAAAACTCCTCAGGGATACCCTGATCGATTATCTGGGGAATGATCGCTTTCGTTTTTTGGAGGCGGAAACAGGGGAAATTGCCATCGATATATTTCGTGAAAAATCAAATGAGGTGGATGTCGTACTTCTGGATGAAAACCTGCCGGGTATTAACGGCATTAAAACTCTCCGTCTTATGAAAAAGATTAATGAAAAGGTTCCTGTGATAGCCTTAACCGGTGAGCTAACCATAGATATACGCAAATCCTTTATTGATGCAGGCGCTTATGATGTTCAGGCAAAATCCGCCATTTATGAAAAACTTATCCCGTCTCTGGAAGGAGCACTTGAAGGAAAGGCGCCCAGTACCGGCAGTGAAGAATCGGATATTGATTTTGAAAAAATGGCAGAAGCCCTAAAAAATGACGGCCGATGGGAAGAATCAGCTCTCTATCTGAGAGAGGCCGGAATGGAACAGAAGATGCTAGGAAACGTGGAAAAAGCCGCCGAATATTTTGAAGAATCTATCACGCGCTATAAACGGGCCGGACGGACAACAAAAGCCAAGGAAGTTGAAAAACTCCTGGATGAAATCAGTTGATCCCATTTTTAAAAGGTTTTGGGGTTGGCAGATTATAGATTAGGTGATAAGATGTGTAGAAAAGTTAGTCAGGGTGTGGAAATCATACTTTACGCAAGCCTATTGATTTTGTATATTTCCGGGCTGAAAAGGGAGAAAGATGCTCGAACAACTGCGTGAAAATCTGGATGGTGTTCTAAAGAAGCTCCGGGGTCAGGGAACGATCACGGAATCCAATATTCAGGATGCCATGCGGGAAATCCGCCGAACTCTCTTGGAAGCGGATGTCAATTTTACCGTTGCCCGTGATTTTATCCAGACTGTGACGGAAAAAGCCCTGGGTGTCCGGGTATTAAAGAGTGTTACTCCCGGTCAGCAAATTATCAAAATTATCCATGAAGAACTGATTCGTATTTTAGGTGACGAATATGTTCCCCTGAATCTTGGAGGACTTCCTCCTGCCGTGTTGATGCTTGTGGGTCTGCAGGGTTCAGGCAAGACCACTCTGGCAGCCAAACTGGGGTTATATCTGAAGTCCTCGGGGAAAAGGCCTTTACTTGTAGCTGCAGATGTGTACAGACCGGCAGCCATTGATCAACTTGTGAAACTGGGCATTGAGACAGGTATCCCCGTACATGCTGAAAAGGGCGTGGATCCTTTGACGATATGCCGGAATGCCATGGACAAAGCCCGTCAGGGCAATACCAATGTGATGATTGTGGATACGGCTGGCCGACTGCATATTGATGAAAAGATGATGGGCGAACTGCAATCTCTCCAAAATTTCCTGCATCCCCGTGAAATTCTTTTCGTGGCAGATGGGATGATCGGACAGGATGCAGTGAACTCTGCCCATGAGTTTAATCAACAGCTTTCCGTGACGGGACTGGTTTTGACAAAAATGGACGGAGATACCCGGGGCGGTGCCGCACTTTCGATTAAATCTGTGACAGGAAAACCTGTAAAATTCATATCTTCCGGTGAAAAACCAGGGGATCTGGAACCTTTTCATCCAGACCGTTTTGCCGACCGGATCCTGGGTAAAGGGGATATTGTTTCGCTGGTGGAAAAAGCTCAGGAGGCTGTGGATGAAAAAGAAGCGGAAAAACTGGAACAAAAACTTCGAAAGAATCAGTTTACACTTACCGACTTTCAAAAACAGCTTAAAATGGTAAAAAAAATGGGCCCCTTGGGGTCTTTAATGGAGATGATCCCGGGTTTCAGCCGCTTAAAAAACGTCCAAGTTGATGAAAATCATTTCATTAGAACGGAAGCTATCTTAAATTCTATGACGTTCCAAGAACGGGAAATGCCACAGGTGATCAATGCCAGTCGCCGGAAACGCATCGCCCGGGGGAGCGGTACGCAGGTTTCAGATGTGAACCGATTGTTGAATCAGTTCGAACAGATGAAGAAGATGATGAAGAAAATGAATAAAATGAAATTACCCGAAAAGGGCTTTAACATGCCTCGGGGACAGTTTTAAGGAGGAAAAATTTGGCAACTCGAATTCGTCTCACACGTATGGGTAGACGGAACCGTCCATATTTTCGGATCGTTGTTGCAGATTCCAGGAGCCGTCGTGATGGCCGTTTTATTGAACAGGTAGGGACTTACGACCCGCTGAAGCATGAAAATCGTGTGAATATCAAGGAAAACCGTATCATGCATTGGCTGGAACAAGGAGCTCAGCCTTCAGATACAGTCAAAAACCTTTTATCAAAACAGGGTATTATGCTGAAATGGCACTTGCGGAATTGCAAATCCGAAGATGTGAAGAAAGTGGAAATCCAGAAATGGGAGATGGCCCAAAAGGCTAAAGCGGAAGAAACGGCAAAAGAATCCAAAGATAAAAAAATACCCAAGGCCGCACCTGTAAAAGAGCAAATGGAAGTAGAAACACCGGTTGAAAAAGAAACAGCAGAAGAAACAGTATCTGAGAATGTCGAGGCAGCTACAGAAGAAATGGTTGTAGAAGAAGTTGTTGAAGAGAAAATAGAAGAAAAAGCCGCTGCCCAGGTAGAGACGACAGAAGCCCTTGCTGAAAAAGATAAAGCTGAAAAGAAGGTTGAGAAAGACGTTGCTTCTGAGGAAGCAGAGGATGATAAATCAGGACAACAAGCTGAGACAGATAAAGCAGAAGAAACTGAAACAGAGACAGAAAAAACCGAATCGTGAATGAATCCTTAAGAGCGAGGTAGACAATGAAAGAGTTCGTTGAATTCATCGCAAAACATCTTGTTGATCACCCTGAGGATGTGAAGGTCAGTCAAATCGACAGCGAGAATAACATCATTTTTGAGCTGTCTGTCAACTCTGCGGATCTTGGTAAAGTCATCGGGAAAAACGGGCGGACCGCCCAGGCTCTGAGAACTCTCCTGACTGCCGTTTCCGCTAAAGCTGGACATCGCAGGGCAACGCTCGATATTATCGACCGTTAATTTTCGACTGCCAGATGATGTGAAAAATGTCCTTCAAAAAAATCGGTACCATCCTTAAACCGTTTGGACTTGAAGGAAGGCTTCTAATACAACTCGAAAGTGTCGATGCAGAATTTTTACGCTCTTTGAAAAATGTGTACTGGGGACATGGTTCTACAGCAGAAGAGGTCAGTGATATCAGCAGCCTTGCAATCCAATCGAAAAAAATCATTCTTGGATTGAAACAGGTGACAAACCGGCATTCAGCGGATCAATTAAGACATGCTACCCTTTTTGTACCGGCTGAAATAGTACCTGAACCCAAACGTCCATATCCAGGGTATACGCAGTATATCGGGTATGGTATACGGGACAGGCAGGGACATTTTTTGGGAAAGATATTGAGAACCGAATCCTGGCCTGCCCAGGATATGCTGATTGTACAACATGGAGAAGATGAGAAAATGATTCCTCTCACCAATGATTTCCTGGTGGGTATCCAGGAGGATAGACAGGAATTCATCATGGATTTACCGGAAGGGCTCCTGGATGAAGATTGATGTCCTGACAACCTTTCCTGAAATGCTGGTCCCGGTGATTGAAAGCAGTATTGCCCGGATCGCCGCTGAAAAAGGGATTGTATCTATACAATCCCATGATATCCGGTCTTTTTCTGAAAACAAACACGGGAAAACTGATGATTATCCCTTTGGTGGAGGAGATGGCATGATAATGACACCTCAGCCTCTCTTCTCTGCAATCCGCCACTGCCTGGATAATGAAAAGCCCGAAAAACCACGGATCATTTTTCCCACCCCTGATGGCGTGCCTTTCACACAATATTTAGCTGAAGAACTTGCACAGGAACCTTATTTGCTTATGATCTGTGGTCACTATAAGGGGATCGACCAACGGGTCAGGGATGTATGGGTTACTGACGAAATCAGCATTGGGGATTATGTTCTTACAGCAGGTGAAATTGCATCTCTGGTGATCATTGATGCTGTCATCCGCCTGATCCCCGGAGTGATTGGAACCCTGGATTCCGCTTTAAGCGACTCCTTTTCCCATCCTCTCCTGGATTGTCCCTGGTATACCAGACCTGAAGTTTTTGAAGATTTGAAGGTACCGGATGTGCTCCTGAGCGGTCACCATGCAAAGATTGAAACATGGCGACAGGAAGAACGCATAAGAAAGACAAAGGAAAGACGCCCGGACTTGTATCATAAATGGCTCAGTGAACAAAAGAAAGATTGAAAGGAAAGGGAGTGTATGATGGATAAACTATATACCAGCGTTTCTCATCAGATGCGCGATGATATTCCGCTTTTTAAAGCCGGCGATACACTGGTTGTGGATGTAAAGGTCCGGGAAGGAGAAAAAGAGAGAATTCAACAGTTTAAGGGAATTTGTATTGCCCGTAAAGGGACAGGTATCAATGCGACATTCACCGTCAGGAAGGTTTCCAATGGTGTGGGTGTTGAACGCATTTTTCCGGTCCATTCGCCCAATATCGCTAAAATTGAACGGGTTTCTGTTGGACGGGTCCGTAAGGCAAAACTGTACTATATCCGGAAACTGAAAGGTCGCAAGGCAACCCGGATCAAAGAAGTACGCTGATCCTTTTCTCGAAATAAATCATGAAAAAGCTGTCCGCCCGTCGGAGAGCTTTTTTTTTACCGGCTAATTTTCCATGATTTGTGTCTTCCTTCCTGTCTGAATCGTTGTTTCATCTCATGGAGCTTTATAAATTGATACATGAAATTGACCTTTCGAACCGGTTGCCTTGTGATGTATTTTTCAGCATGCCTCTTAGCTCTTCCTCGGGATCACATCAGTGGATGGATTCACCGGGGAAACGGGGATATTTTTCCCGGTGAATTGGCTTATGCCGGAAATCGGATTATTTCTCTCCGGCGGGTTCCCATCGATGCTATTGATTCAACCCTCCATATCATACCGGCTATGATTGATTTGAATTTTTACTCCGGCCGGGATCGCAGTCTTGTAGATTCGCTGATGATTCACAGGGGGGCGGGACTCTATCTGACGGAAGAAAACCCCTATATTTTGCTAAGGACTGTCCAAAACCTTCAGGAACCGGATACCCTGGGACTGCGTGTTTTAATCCCCAACGAAGATGGCAAGATTCATGCCTTGTATCAGCAAATTCACGATTACCTGTCGATTCCATCGGAGGATTCCAGCCATTTGACCTTGCCTTTTCAATTCCTGGGCCCCAACAAAATCTGGTGGGATGAAATTCCTGGTATGTGGATACCGGAATTTCAGGCACTTATTCAGGAAACTAACTGGGAATCTGTATGGGTTGTTCGGGAAAAAAGCCTGCAACGCGACATGATTTTTGAAAATACACGCCTGATTCTCAATTATGAAGACCTTAAAACCTATGAAAAAGGGAAACCGACTGAATCGGATTGGTTCGAAACATTGGGAAATATGGGTCTCCGGTTTCCAATGTCCTGGTTTTACGGGATGTCCGATTCCATCTTGCAAGCGAACCGGCTTTCCCGGGAAGTTTTTCTCCAGCTGACGACAGTCCTTCCCGCTGAGTTTCTGGGAATTGATCTTCGTTTTGGCCTCCTGGTTCCGGGATATTCTGCCTCCTTTGCAGTTTTTAAAGAGAGCGGAGGGCCTTGTGAACACTTGGTTATTGAAGGTGTTTATGTTCGGTAAATATATGTGTGCAATTCTGCTGCTTATCGTGCCAGGTGTTTTGATCCAGGCCGAAAATAACGACACCCTTTACATTCGCTGTGGCCATGTTTACAAAGGTGGAGGTCAATGGAGTGCCCCGGGAGAAATGTGGGCTGTTACATCAGGCAAAACATTTTCCGTTTCTTCCTTTGAAAAAAAATCCGGGTACCTGGATATGAGCCGCTTCTGGATGATTCCAGCTCTGGAAAATTTCTGGGTTCCCAGGGTTCTGGACAGTTCGTACAGTAGCTATCCCTATGTGCAAACCGGCTTACCCCGCTGGCAATTGCGGGAAATATACCAGTCGATGCTGAAGAAGGGAATTATATCCTTTATTCTTTATCCTGATGGCCCGGGTATCCGTTCAGGAGATGTGTTGCAATTGGTCTACCCGGGAACTTTCTCTTTAAAAGGACTTATGATTTTTCAGGAGAATAGCACAGATTCACTTTACAAATCCGGAGTGAATGCCGTAGAGCATTCCAGGTCGACCCGTGAAAGAGAAAGATTGTATCAGTGGAAAAACCAGCTAATCCCCCTTTTTTGCATAACAGAGGATTCAATGGGGCAAAGATATCTTCTGAAAATAGATTACCATGAATATGATGCAGATACAAGTGTTACACCCATGATCAGAGTCCTTCATGAAGTGGAATTACTTCAAGAGTATGATTCTTTGCAGGTGGCATATAAAGATCCTGATCATGTATTCAAGACACTTCATCAGCTGGAAGCTACCGCAGGAATCCGAATACTGGATCATATCACCAACAGTCACTCCAGAGATTCATATTCTCCACATATCCTCTTCCTCAACGGGAATCCCCTGATAAAACAGGCACATGTGAGGTACATGATGATTAACGGAAAATTTTCTATTAACAAATAAAGGATTACTATGCGTCTCTTTTGCCTTAAATTAAGTTTTTTCTTGGTGATTCTGAGTGGATGTGCCTATTTCAATACATTTTACAATGCCAAAACGTATTTTTCCGAGGCGATGCGCCAAATGGAGGAGGACCTGAACAAAGACGGCAAGATATCCCGTGCAACTTATTCCACATTTGAAAATGCATCACTCAAAGCGCAGAAAGTCATCGAACGCTTTCCGGATTCCGATTATGTGGATGATGCCATGTACATTGCAGGTGTATCCAACTTTCATCTTCAGAAATATACCATTGCCCGGACTATGTTTTCACGTTTGACGATAGAATTCCCCTCAAGCCCCTATTATAATGAATCTCATTTGTGGATTGCACGATGTTACTATGAACTGGGCAAAAAGGATATTGCCTTTCGGATGCTTGAAGAGTTTATCGCTGATTCAAAAAATAAGGCTTTTTTCGGCGAGGCTATGTCTCTTGCCGGATATCTGGCTCTGGAAGAGGGTGAAGATGAAAAAGCCTTTGAATATTTCAACCAAGCTGTGAATATGTCCCAGGATATCCAATCTAAAAGTAATTTGCTCTTTGAATTGTCTCAAATTTACATTGACCGGTCCATGTTGGAGAAAGCCCTGGCTGTCTTACAAGAAATAGAAGAAATTTCGATAGATCCTTTGATGTTGACCCGGGTTCAGCTTCAGTATGCCAAGATTTACCGAATTCGGGAAATGTACGAGGAAAGTGAAGAATTGATCAAAGAGATGTTGGCAAATGAAGAAAATCAAACGGTTTTTCCCGATCTGGAGCTGGAATTGGCCAAGGTGTATTCCCAGCAGGATAAAATGGATCAGGCGATTCAACGCTATAAAACCGTGATCGAAAATTACCCTAACACACCTCAGGCGGCAAAAGCATCCTATCAACTTGGGGAGATCTATTTAAATCAGCTGAATGACTACGAAAGTGCCCGAAATGCCTTTGTAGCGGTTAGGCAACATGATAGGAACTGTCTTGAAGCAACCCTGGCCCAGGGAAAGATCAATGAAATTGGACAATTTGTCTCATTGAATCATGAAATCCGAAAACTGGAGGAAGAATATCCAAGTTTGATAAATCCTGAAGTTGAACAGGATACATCCCTGACAGATAAAGTGATCAATGATTATGTAAAAAACAAATTTCGACAGGCGGAGTTTCTGGCTTTTAATTTTCAGAATCCAGATTCAGCTCTCGGGATTTATCAGAGATTGACAACCCGTTTCAAAGGGAATCCCATGACTCCCCAGATTTTGAATACGTGGAGTTATCTGCTGAAAGAAACGGGCGATACACTCAGATCGGAGATGTTGAAAAACCGTCTGATCCGAGAATATCCTTATTCTCCCTTAAGTCTTCAATATCTGGGTAGGGAACATCCTGATTCTCTGAGACGGGAAAAAAACCAATTTTTAATTTTTAAAATCGAAGAAACCTACTTTAATCAAGATCGGAAAAAGGAGGGGGTGAATGCACTCAAATCACTTCTGGATACAGCATCACTGGATTCTGTGAGCCAGGCACAAGTAATGTACCGGATTGGCCTGGAATATGACCGGACTTTTTCAGATTTGGACAGTGCCATGTTCTATTATCATCAGGTTAAAAACCAGTTTGCTTCCACCAAATATGCCGGCGCAGCGGAAAAACGGATCAAGGAATTGAACCAAATAATTGAAAAACTGATGGAAACATCGGCTGAAGATACACGTGGAGCGACGGAAGTGGATTCTATCCATGGGTTGGAGACGATGATGGATGAGATAGGAACGGATAGCTTACAAAGGGAAGAGGCACATGAATCGATGCAGGAATAGGACTCTTATCTTTTTTCTGATGTTAGTTTTTATGTCAGGATGCAGTTCCGCGCCACGATATGGCAATCAGGCGGTTCCGGAGAAAACCCGAAAACCTGTAAGGACTCAGCCCACCAGACAGATTCCTGTGGAAAAAAACCCGGAATTAAGCTATCAGCGAAGTTGGATTGGCTTCAGTTCCTGGTATGGCGAAGAATTTCATGGGAAAAAGACAGCGAGCGGGGAAATTTTTGATATGCATGCCTTGACAGCGGCTCATAGAACCCTGCCTTTGGGAACCCTGATCCGGGTGACGAATCTTGAGAACAACCGCTCTGTTGTTGTAAAGATAAACGATCGCGGACCTTATGTGGAAGGACGGATACTGGATTTATCCTATGGGGCGGCAAAAGCTCTGGGTTTTGAAAACATGGGGACGGCAAAAGTTCATATCCAGGTGATTTCTTTCGGGGATAACAGTTACCAAAAATAAAAGCCCCTTTTTACGGTTAATCTTCTTCATTCAGAATTTCCAACATTTCGCGGTGGATCAATCCATTGGTAGCTAAAAGGCTTGGGATGTAAGGGGAGTATCCCTGACCGTTTACAGTCGTTACCTTGCCACCGGCTTTGATCACCAGATAGGCACCCGCAGCACAGTCCCATGGTTTTAATGTGAATTCCCAGTACCCATCTGACCGGCCGGCAGCCACGTAGGCCAAATCCAATGCAGCAGCACCTGTTCTTCGGACGCCATGACTGCGCTCATAAACCCGACGGTGCAGCACAAAGTTTTTGTAAAATATGTCGTTATGCTTGTAAGGGAATCCGGTAACCAACAGACTATCCTGAACATGTTCAGTTTGGGTTACGGTAACAGGTTTATCGTTTAATAAGGTGCCTTCTGTATCCAGGTCACTGTAAAAAAGCTCTTTCCTGGAGGGATCATAGACAGCAGCAGCCAGGATTTTATCCTCTTTTTCCACGGCTATGGATATACAAAAATAGGGGAAACCATGTAAGAAATTGGTGGTTCCATCGATGGGATCAATAATCCACCTGATATCCGACGAATTATCAAGGGGATCACTTTCTTCAGCCAGAATTTTATGATCCGGAAACTCGTTCATGATTTTTTCTTTCAGGAATTGTTCGCATCGATAATCAATTTCCGTAACCGGGTCCGTTTTGCTTTTCATTTCCACCGCGTATTTTTCCTTCATGCCTTTCAGTATCAGAGAACCTGCCGCTATAATCCATTCTCGGGATTTCCGGCCAAAATATTGTGCATCAGACATTTTTCTCTCCAATTTTTTTAATATACCAATTCATTCTATGAGGATGGGGTTTAAAGTGCATTTTCTTTAAAAAGCGGATATGCTGCTTTTCCATTCCGGGAGTTACAAAATATTTTTTCCCCTTGAGATTTAAGGAATCGCAGCCTTTTCTGAAAAAATACCTGGCATTTTGCATATCCCTGAATTCCGGATGGGCAAAGTCCAGTATGATTTCGGCTTCAGGCCCATCGGTTTTTCGAAGAATCACGATACTGGCTGGTAAAACATCTCGCATGATGATGACAGATTCATAATCTTCATTTTCCAGGATGGCAAAATCCGGGAAAATCCGTTGGATATCCTCCCGGAAAAAATTTAAAGAATATTTCAGATACCAGGAATTTTTTACATCGACGGTTTGTGCCTTAAAGACGATATCCCGCCTGCTGAGTGAAATGAGTTCCCGGATGTTGATTAAGACAATAAATCCATTCAGAACCGTCACCGGCCAGGCACCAATGAGTGCCCCATATATGGAAAACAATGCAGATCCAATTAAATTATAAATCCGGAGCTGTCGGATCCTGCGCATCATCAAAGAAACAGCAACGATCAAAGTGGCGGTATAACCGATGAATTCATAGAGGGATATGTTCATAAAATCCTCATAATATAAAATGTATTTGGAGAAATCCGTTTTGATTGTATACTTTTTTCTGCCCACTTTGCCGGATGGCTTCCAACGTATATTTAAACCGCACATTTCGGTGAAATAGAAATTCCCCGGTCATTCCCCGACGGTAAACATAATGGATGAGCGACCATTGGTCGTCCGGTCCTTTTTGGTAAAACCACCGTTTTGAAAATACAGGACCTCCGGAAATTTTAAAAGCTCCCTTCCGGTATGAGATTAAATATTCTTGATTGACCTGTATTCGTTCCGAGTTTTTATCCTGAATGAAACGGCTCCAGTTCAGTGCTCCGTCGTCTTCAAACCGTCCGCTGAGTCGCAGGGATATTCCCCAGCTAGATGTGAAAAAATAATCTACATTCTGATCCATATACAAGGAACGAAAAATTTGGCTGCTGACATTGACAAAAGCGGAATCTTCAAAATCATAGACAAAATAATTGGAACTCAGGCTTTGGGTGGATGACCAGATCAGCCGTGCCGGAATAGCCAGGTTCAGATGAGATCGGAGGGAATAAACCCGGTTCCAGTGGTTTTGCCCGGAACGGCCTGCATGAAGGTAGATCAGATGATGAAGATACATTTGACCGGACAGGTTCCAGCGGATATAGGGGGATAAACGAAGGCTTAGTTGGGGATTCACCACGTAACTGAGTTCATCCCGGTCATCCGTGTTATTGCTGTCGGGAGTATCAAAATGCAGCAATGACACCTGATACCGAAACAAAAGGCTGTCGTTTGTACTCAGTGTATAAGATGCCTGCGTGTTGATGGTTTTCCGAGCGTATTTATAATCAGCAGGAACCCTAATCTCATCCCGGTCGGCCGAGGATTGGTCCTGGTTTTGATCCAGGGTGAATTCACCCTTCACATTCAGATTGCCCTGTTTTTTCGTAAGTACAAATTGATTGTGTAACTGGTAGCTGTCCCGCTTTCGGGTTGCTGAACTGTCGGACAGGTAGAAATCCAGTTTGTCTGTTGTGGAGGAAAAGCGGACGTTATATAAAAACCGGATCTTCCATGGGAAAATATATGAGAACTTATCCTGAACCTGCCGCGTGCTGGTAGTACGTATTTCAGTCCGGGATAAATCGGACGGATTGACAAAATATTCTCTTCGGGTTTCTTTAAAATGAAGGTTCAGGTTATTGAAAATATCCTCAATAAAAGCCGTTTTGAATTGCAGGATATTGTCTGTGGTATAATTTACACGGTGCGGAGTTTTATCATATTGAAAGCGTATAGTGGGAGTAAGCATGTTTTGTTGGTTTTCGCGGAGGAGTTCCAGAGCGGAATACCACCCCACATCCTGAATCCCCCGGCGTTTTTCCTGAAACAGTCCGGCATTTCCGGACAGTGAAAGCGTTTTCTGAAACAAACCGGACATTCCGATACGGCTATTGGTATAGTCGTTTTCGGAGCTGTGTTGTTCATCGGATAAGCAATATCCCCGAAAGGAGGGACCGATGAAAAAGAGGGGATTTTGTTTATAGAGAAAACGGGTTTCCAGTGCATTTTCCTGCTTGATGCGTGTGGGATCTCCAGGCTTTTTATACACATTGCTGCTGTTTTGGTAATTCGCCCGGATGAGAAAATGGGGGGTATTCATATCTAAACGGGAAAAGGCATTCAATGTATAATAGTGGTTCAATTGATAAAGGCGGACAGAAGTGGTATCGGCAGCCATACTTAGCCGGGTCAGGGCAAAAAGATATGCGATGATTCGGCACCATGTTGGGGGGATTTTCATATCCAAATATACCTGTCGACATTGGATGAGAGAATGGGATTATGGCTTGTCCTGGGGTTTAACCGGTTTTTTTTCAATCACCCGGTAAACAATTTCCCCTTTTTCAGACATGCGGTATTTTTCCCGGGCGATTTTTTCAAGATACTGTAAATCATTTTCCAGGCGGTCCCGCTCACGGGCCTTTTCCTGTTCCAGAGCTCTTAAATATTCCTGTTCCTGACGCGCGGCTTTTTCCTGTTGAAGCGTTTTGTAATAGGTATAGAAGCCGTAATCTCCCAGGATCAGGGAGACTACGGCTATGATTATGAGAAGCACCAGTAACTTGATGACAAGTTGTGGTGTGAGTTTTTGTTGTGTTCTGCGGGACATTTAAGGTCGAATGGCTTTGATTCCCGGAAAAATCGCCTGATCTTCGAGCTCGTCTTCGATACGCAGCAACTGATTATACTTGGCAATCCGGTCGGATCGGGAAGCAGATCCTGTTTTAATCTGTCCCACACCCGTGGCTACAGCCAGGTCAGCAATAAAGGTATCTTCGGTTTCCCCGGAGCGGTGACTGATCACACTGTTGAAACCATAAAGTTTGGCCAGCTCAATGGTTTCCAGTGTTTCCGTCACGGACCCGATCTGATTGAGTTTGATCAGTATGGCATTGGCACTCATCTCATAGATACCCCGTTGCAACCGTTCGGGATTGGTGACAAAAATATCATCACCCACAAGCTGAATTTTTTTACCCAGACGTTCGGTCATCAGTTTCCAGCCATCCCAGTCATTTTCATCCAGACCGTCTTCAAGGGATATAATCGGATACTTTTTCAGCCAGCTTTCATATAAATCGATCATCTGGACAGCCGTCATTTTTTTGTTTTCTGAAGTCAGGTGATATAATCCATCTTCTTTGTGATAAAATTCACTGGCTGCCGCGTCCAGAGCGATGAAAAGATCTTCCCCCAATGTGTAATCCGTTCGTTTACAGGCTTCCACAATCATCTGCAATGCCTCTTCGTTGGATTTCAGGTTGGGTGCAAAACCGCCTTCGTCACCAACAGCGGTGCTTAATCCTTTTTCTTTTAAGACTTTTTTCAGGTTATGAAAAACTTCCACCCCCATCCGGAGCGCATCGGAAAAGCTGGAAGCTCCGGCAGGATAAATCATAAACTCCTGCAAATCCACATTGTTATCAGCGTGGGATCCGCCGTTCAGAATATTCATCATGGGAGCCGGTAAACGACGGGCATTGGCGCCTCCCAAATACATATATAGCGGCACACCCAAATAATCTGCCGCAGCCCGGGCAACAGCCATGGAAACACCAAGTATGGCATTGGCACCCAAATTTTCCTTGTTGGGGGTTCCATCCAGCTCCAGAAGGATATTATCAATATATGCCTGATCCATGGCGTCCTCTCCAACCAGTCGGGGGGCGATGATATCATTCACATTCTGGACCGCCTTCAAAACACCTTTTCCCATATAACGGGAACCACCATCCCGGAGTTCAATGGCTTCGTGTTCACCGGTGGATGCTCCGGACGGAACCGCTGCACGGCCAAAGGCACCGCTTTCCAGTAAAACTTCTACTTCAACCGTGGGATTTCCCCGCGAATCCAAAATTTCCCGGGCATAAACATCAACAATTGTAGACATAATAATTCTCCTTTTTTTCATTTTAAAAGTTACATCTTTTCCAATACATTGTCAATAAATATAACAATTATAATTTATCAGGCGTCAAAACCTTTTTTCTTTTCTGTTTCAGGAAGCCAACGGGAATGTAGACCACGAGAAACATGATCACGCCCATGGCGCCGATATCATGGGGAAAAGATAAAAGGGCTAGGGGCTGAAATAATCCAGGACAGAGGCCGTTTCCGCCTTATGGGCTATGAGAAGTAGTTACTATGAGTCAGTATATTAATGAGCCCAATGAGAATGAGAAGCAACAGGATAAGTACCCATGCTTTTGCCAGGGAGCGAAGCGTTGGCAGATAATTCCAGGCCACAGGGGCATAAATGATGGTAAAGACAATCAACCCATGGGATACAAAGAAATAGGGTATTCCCACATCAATATTTGGGGTAAGTAAGACCTGGCTTGCTTCTGCCAGTCCTCAGAAGTATAATATTTCAAATAGAGCATAAGATTTTTTATACTGCATGACAAAAAGCATCAAAATGGCAAAACCGCACAGATGAAACGACAGGTTGCTGGATAAATTCCACTCCCGGTAAATAACCCGGTACACATTTAGGGCGATTTCCTGTCCCCAAATCAGGATTTCCAACACAAGCCGGATATAAGATTCCTTCTCTTCCGGAACATGTTTTTTAACATAAACCGTAATAAAAATGGAGGTCAGGTTAATCAATCCAATCGCACTCAGATGTTCCTGTCCGAATAAGATGAACGGATTCACACTTCCCTCCTGATTCCGTATGAAAACTGCAGAGGGAAAAACTTTTCAGGCAATAAAAAAAGGGAGCGATTGCTCCCTTTTAAAATATGATTTTGTGCTTGTCAGATCTCTTTTTTACTGAAGTACCAGTCGATAATCTCATAGTTTTCCGTCAGTCGTTTTTCAGCATCTTTTTGAGTTTTCGGTGTCGGAACGATTACCTTTTCTCCCGGTTTCCAATTTTCGGGTGTGGCGATGCCGTATTTATCAGATGTTTGAAGTGCCTGCAGAAGCCGGATAAATTCATCAATGCTACGTCCGTTGGAGAGGGGGTAGTAAACCATGGCCCGGAGTTTCTGTTCCGGATCAATGAAGAAAACGGCACGGACGGCCTGAGTGTCTGAAGCATCCGGTTGAATCATACCGTATTTTTTAGCCACCTCCATTTTCAGGTCTTCAATGATGGGGAAAGGAATTTTTACACCAAAATTCTGTTCGATATTCCGGACCCAGGCAATATGGGAAAAAATACTATCGATACTGAGTCCGATCACCTGTGTGTTCAGTTTAACAAACTCATCATATTTTTTGGCAAAGGCAATAAACTCTGTGGTACAAACGGGCGTAAAATCCGCCGGATGGGAAAAAAGGATGACCCACTTTCCTTTGAAATCCGACAGACTCAATATTCCATGTGTTGTGACAGCCGTAAACTGTGGTGCAGGTTTATTTAATTGCGGTAAACCTACGACGGCTTCCTGTTTGATTTCTTCATTCATAATTACCCTTTCATTTTTTTGTCAATGTTCATTATGAACATATGATTGGTAAAAAAACAGAGGGTTACATATCTCCGGTACTTTTCAGATATTTATAGAAATCGCCATCTGTTGATAGCATGACCGTTGTCGTGCTGTCAATGGTAGTCAGGTAGGTTTCCATGGTTTTCATAAACTGGTAAAAATCCCGGCTTTCACTAGATTGGTTATAGGCCTGATTGTAGATAGCTGTTGCTTCAGCGTCGGCTTTTCCCTTGATTTCCTGGGCTGTGCGATAGGCTTCGGAACGGATCCTGAGAAGTTCACGTTCTCTCTCACCTTCTATGCGGGATGCTTCACCCTGGCCCTCACTCCGGTAACGGTCTGCAATCCGTTTCCGTTCGGATATCATCCGTTCAAAGACCTTTTCCTGAACTTCTTGAACGTAGTTGATGCGCTTGAATTCAAAGTCCAGGATTTCAATCCCCAGATCAGCACAGCGTTTTTGGGAATTTTCTAAAATCATATCCCCAATTTTTTCCCGGCCTACATCAATTTCTTCCAGTTTAATAATTTCGTCCAAAGCCGTCGAATCTATCATAGATTCCCGGTTACTTTTCCGGACGATTTCAATCAGGTCATGAGAAGCGACGGCATTTCGTGTTTCTCCGTCAATAATATCGTCCAGACGGGAATGGGCTCCCTGTTCATTATACAAACGTTGGTAAAATTTCAGGGGGTCGGTGATATGCCAGCGGGCATAGGTATCCACCCAGATAAACCGTTTGTCTTTCGTGGGAATCTGGTTCGGACGGCCGTCCCACTCAAGATACCGTTTGTCAAAATAGTGCAGGACATCAAGAATGGGAATTTTAAAGTGGACACCCGGGTTGGTAATGGCTGATCCAATGGGTTTACCAAAACGGGTTTTTATCACCTGCTCGGTTTCATTCACAATAAAAATGGATGAATACAAACCCACGCCAATGATGATCAATAATATGATAAAAAGTATTTTTTTCATGGTTTTATCTCCTATTTTTCCACTTATTTATCGAGGTTCAGCAGGGGTAAAATGCCGGAGACACTCTCATCGATGACAAATTTCTTACCCAGTTTTGGCAGGATTTCGTTCATCGTTTCCAGATAGATGCGCTGACGGGTTACATCCGGTGCTTTTCGGTATTCCTCAAAAACAGCACTGAACATGGCTACTTGTCCCTTTGCTGTATTCACCCGGTTTAAAGCATACCCTTCAGCTTCTTGGATGGTTTGCTGAGCCTCTCCCTTTGCCCTCGGAATGACCCGGTTATATTCTGATTTTGCCTGGTTAATAAGTTTTTCACGATCCTGTTGGGCTTCATTCACCTCATTAAATGAAGGTCTTACCGGTTCCGGAGGGGTTACATTCTGCAGAACCACCTGATCAATCCTGTAACCGGTTTCGTATTTGTTTGCCATTTTTTGCAGTTCCACTTTAACAGTACTGGCAACTTCGGCCCTGCCGATGGTTAAAATTTCGGCAACAGTCCGGTTTCCGATGACTTCCCGCATGGTGGCTTCAGTCATATCTCTCAGGGCACTTCGGGCATTCCGGATTCTGAACAGATATTTGTACGGATCATCGATCCGGTATTGAACCGTCCATTCTACGACCGCTACATTCAAATCACCGGTAAGCATAACGCTTTCATCTTCATAATTCCGGGTGTCATAGGTGGACCGTACACCCGGAGAAAGAGTCCGAAAACCAAACTCCTCTTTTAACTGGCGCTGAACAGGTACTTTGAAAACTTTTTCCACACCAAAGGGGATTTTAAAATGCAACCCGGGATTCACCGTTCGGCTGAATTTCCCAAGACGAACAATAACCCCTACTTCTTCTGCACCCACCGTAAACCAGGATGTGAAAAGCAGCAGAAGGACAATCACAAGAATCACAAAACTTTTGATCATTCTTGGATTGATTTTTAATTGATCCGTAAAAGAACGGAGTACATCATTCTGACTCATGATTCTTTCTCCTGTCGTTTTTTTATTTCCATAACATGGTAATGTATGAGAAGATTGGCTATAAATCTACTATTGTATCACCTTGAGACAGATTATCCTAAATAATTTCCCGGGAGGAGGAAAGAAATTGTTCATTCAGAATTGGGAGTATTATATTTAGGACATGAACGGAGACACTGAATCGCTTTTTCAGCAGGAAGAAACATCCCGCGTGGATATCCTGGCCAAAACTCCGGACGGATTTCAATTGGAACTGGTTCGCCAGCTTGATGACAGGGATGCCCGGGCTATTATCAGTCTTTCAGCTCTCCAGGAGGGCGATCCGGACAAGCACGGCCGGTTCAATGCCACATCTGTCAGGAAATACTTCCATTATCCCAAAACTTTCCCCGTTATAGCCCGTCATGAAGGCATACCCGTTGCCTATATTGTTGGAATCACCTTGGAATCCCTGAATAAGGAAAGCTGGGTGAAATGTGATACACACTGGGGAATGGGCGATACGGTGTACATCCATTCGTTTTTTATTCATCCCAAATATGCCCGGCAAAATTATGCCCGGGTTTTAATTCGCCTTTTTTCAAACTGGTTATCCGGAAATGGTTTCCATTATATCACAGGACATGAAAGGGAAGAGGTTCTGGCACACCTGTTTCCGGACTGCGAAAAAATTAAGCGTTTCACTAACTGGCAAAACCAGGGTGTGGACTATTGGTACTACCGGAGAAAGATCCGGTAAGTTATATCCGATTTGTTTTTTCAGTCAGCTTTTTTAATCTGTCAATCCGGCTTTCATTAAAAAGGGTCATATCCACCCGCCATGTCCAGTTTCCCTTTGTCGTTCCGGGAAAGTTCATCCGGGCCTTTTCATCCAGTTCAAGGATATCCTGAATGGGCGTCACCATCCATACAGCTCTGGATTCCATGCCGTAACGGATCATATGCCACGGAACATCGTCAGGATCACATTTCAAGCGTTGAAGACAACGTTTTTTTTCTTCGGGTGATGCATCTTGACGAAACCATCCCAGAGTTGTATTGTTGTCATGGGTCCCGGTATAGACGATGCAAAGGTCCGTATCAAAATTTTCCGGTAAAAAGGGATTATCGTCGCTGTCAAAGGCAAACTGAAGAATTTTCATGCCGGGAAATTCAAAATCATCCCGGAGCTTTCTCACCGCTTCGGTAATCACTCCCAAATCTTCAGCGATGATGGGCAATATCCCCAAGTGTTCGCGAAGATAATGGAAAAATTCATGGCCTGCACTGGGGACCCAGTTTCCCTTTTGGGCCGTGGTTTCGCCGGCCTTGATTTCCCAAACACTTTCAAATCCCCTGAAATGATCCAGTCGGATATAGTCCACATATTCCAGCAAATGTTCCAAACGGTGAATCCACCAGGCATATCCCGTTTCTTTCAGCCGGTCCCATCGGTAATGGGGATTTCCCCAAAGCTGGCCTGTGCTGCTGAAAAGATCGGGAGGAACTCCGGCGACGACGTAAGGCCGGCCGTTATCATCCAGCTTAAATAAATCAGGATGGCTCCACACATCCGCCGAATTATGTGAGATGAAGATGGGGATATCCCCGATAATCCGTATATGACGGGCGTGGGTATACTCTTTTATCTGATGCCACTGCCGGTTGAATAAAAACTGTTCAAACATGAGCTGTTGTATGGATTCCCGATGTTCCTGATCCAGATTTTCAAGGGCTTCGGCATGACGCCATTTATATTCATCCGGAAAAGAAGTCCAATCTTTACTCTGATAGATTTCCTTCAAAACATTAAAACGGGCATAATCGATAAGCCAGTAACGGTTTTTTTCGATAAACTCGGCAAAGGCAGACAGTGTGCTGTCAAAATTCCTGGCATGGAGCCGGACTTCCCGAAGCAATAATTTCTTTTTATTTACTGCAGGTTGATCTGAAGACATGATCTCATGATAACGTTCCTTTGGTAAAAGTCCTTCTTCCAATAGGCGTTCCGGGTTGATGAATAAGGGATTTCCTGCAAACGCAGAAATACTGGCATAAGGAGACCCGTTGGCATCAGGGATGGAAAGGGGTAATATTTGCCAAAGGGTTTGTCGTGCCTGATGCAGTTTATCGATGAATTGAAAAGCCTCTTTTCCAAAATCACCGGTATCCCATGGACCGGGCAGTGAGGTGATATGCATGAGAACACCGCTGGATCGGGTAAAAACACGGTTCAATTAAAGCCTCCGTTGTTTAATGTCTGAGATCCTGTAAATCTACACGAACCTTGTATATCATGTCTTTCCATTCAATAATGGGGATTTTATAGTCCCAATAGGCATCCAGTAGTTCATGTGGACATGTATCCAGAATTTTCTGTACGACAATGAGTACCAGTGCCAGGTCATCCAGATAATTTATCATTTTTAAAGGGAATCGTTTGAAACGCTTTAAGGAAAAATTCACGGGCGAAATAAGATACAGTATCGTCCCTCCTAACCAAATTTTAATGTGGACCGGGGTTTGCCGGTCTTTCATTAAACGAAAGAGAAGCTTTATCAACGCTGGAATACCCCCTGCAATATGACCCAGAGCCTCTTTCATGGTTGCATCCAGCGGATATGCGGCGCGTGTTCGGACATTCATAACTCAAATTATAACAAATACACTTTTTTTAAAAGAGTTTATCATGATTGGGGTTTATTAAAAGATAGTCGGCAGTCGACAGTCGACAGTGTGCCATTGACCATCCCTGACCCAAACGACCCAAACCCGGAACATTCTATATGTCCTCCCGCATACACCATGGTCCTGTCTGTACTGTCTTTAAAAAGAGTTAATT